>DATGDG010000190.1:0-3929 GCA_035311025.1 Casimicrobiaceae bacterium | reverse complement strand
ATCCTGATGCGGCGGCTCGCCGAGGACGCGATGCCGCTCGACCTGTTCATCCAGAGCATCGAGGCGTCGCCGCCCACCCGCGTGCCCGGGACTGCGGTGTTCCTGACGTCCACGGCGGACCGGGTGCCGCACGCGCTGCTGCACAACCTCAAGCACAACAAGGTTCTGCACGAGCGCGTCGTTTTCCTGACGATCGTCACCCGGGACATTCCCTACGTCGCGGAGCGCGACCGCACCGAGATCGCGGCACTGGGCTGCGAGTTCTACCGGATGACGGCGAAATACGGGTTCAAGGAAGAGCCCGACGTCCCCGAACTGCTCGAGGATTGCGGGCGCAGCGGTTTCGCGTTCGACATGATGGAGACTTCTTTCTTCGTCTCGCGCGAGACGCTGATCGCGACCGTGTCGCCGGGAATGGCGCTGTGGCGCGAAAAGCTGTTCGTGTCGATGTCGAAGAACGCCACCAAAGCTTCGGAGTTCTTCCACGTTCCGACCAATCGCGTCGTGGAGCTGGGGACGCAGGTCGAGCTCTGATCTGCCCAACCCGTCTCCCCGCTTTGCGTGGAGACGGGTCGGAGTGGGTGGAGCCCCTGCTTTCCCCGCCGCGCGGAGAGAGGGCCGGGGTGAGGAGTTCGGCCCTTTACTGCAGCGAGGCCATCTGCGTGCGCATCGTCTTCAGGGCCTTGCTCTCGATCTGGCGGATCCGCTCGGCGGAGACGCCGTACTCGTTGGCGAGTTCCTGCAGCGTCAACGAGGTGTCGTCCTCGCGCAGCCAGCGCGCCTCGATGATGCGTCGGCTGCGCTCATCGAGCTTCGACATCGCCGAACGCAGGCCGTCGCTGCGGTTCGCCGCCGTCTCCTTGCGCTCCAGCACCGTCGCCGGTTCATCGTCGGGATCGGCCAGGTAGGCGATGGGCGTGATCGAATCCTCGTCGCCCGGGGTCGGATCGAGCGCGATGTCGCCACCGGAGATGCGGGTCTCCATCTCGAAGACCTCCTCCGGCTTGACGCCGAGCTTCCTGGCGATGGCGTCGGCTTCGCCATAGGTCAGCGCCGCCGCCGACACCTTCATGCTGCGCAGGTTGAAGAACAGCTTGCGCTGTGCCTTGGTCGTCGCGATCTTCACCAGGCGCCAGTTGCGCAGCACGTATTCGTGGATCTCGGCCTTGATCCAGTGCAGGGCGAACGAAACCAGCCGGACGCCACGCTCCGGGTCGAAGCGACGGACGGCCTTCATCAGCCCGATGTTCCCTTCCTGGATCAGGTCGGCCTGCGGGAGCCCGTAACCCATGTAGTTGCGCGAAACCGCAACGACCAGGCGCAGGTGGGACAGCACCAGCTCGCGTGCCGCTTCCACGTCCTCGTGTTCTTTCCAGCGCCGGCCCAGCGCCACTTCCTGTTCGGCCGTCAGCAGAGGGAAGCGGTTCACCGCCTGGATGTAGTGATCGAGGCTTCCTAGCGACGCAGGGGTCGGAAACGCCAGTGCACTTCCGGACATCGATTTCTCCTTTCAACGGTGGCCGGATATCGGGGGCAGCGCCCCGACCGCCATGTCACCCAAGGCGACGATCGGCCGCTGCCGAGTGCCACCACCGACAGATTTTAGCACTCGGCCATTAAGAGTGCTAACTCGCCCTGGAAGTTCCTGAGTTCCAGAGCGAAACGGTCGGGTATGCAGTGCCGCCGGGGGCGGGGAAGTGGGTGCCCACACCTCGGGGCGGGGCGCGCCCCGACCGCTCGCCGGGAGGCGACTACCCCGGAGGCTCCGGCGGGAGCAGCGCGTCGACGAACTCGCGGGCGCTGAACGGCTGGAGGTCGTCGATCCCCTCGCCGACGCCGATGAACTTCAGGGGAATCGGGTGCTGCCGGGCGATCGCGGCGACGATGCCGCCTTTCGCGCTCCCGTCGAGCTTGGTCATGATGAGGCCGGTGAGGCCAATCGCCGCGTCGAAGGCCTTGACCTGCGCCAACCCGTTCTGGCCGGTATTGGCGTCGAGGACCAGCCACACTTCATCGGGCGCGTCGGCGCGCGCCTTGCCGAGCACGCGCTTGATCTTCTTCAGCTCCTCCATCAGGTGGAGCTGGGTCGGGAGGCGCCCGGCGGTGTCGGCGAGCACGACGTCGATGCCGCGCGCGGTCGCCGCCTGGAGGGCGTCGAACATCACGGCCGCCGGGTCTCCCCCTTCCTGCTGGATGACGGTGATGTCGTTGCGCTGGCCCCAGACGACGAGCTGCTCGCGCGCAGCTGCCCGGAATGTGTCGCCGGCGGCGAGCAGCACCGACAGCTGTTGCTGGTGCAGCCACTTGGCCAGCTTGCCGATCGACGTGGTCTTGCCCGCGCCATTGACGCCTGCCAGCATGATCACGCAGGGACGCGCATTTCCGACGCTCGGCGGCGACTCGAGCCTGCCGATCAGGTCGAACAGGGCATCGCGCAGCAACTCCCGCGGATCGGCCTCGGGCCCGGCGCGCCGGTAGCGGCTGCGCAGTTCTTCCAGGAGGTGGGCGGTCGCGTCGACGCCGACGTCGGCACTGAGCAGCGCCGACTCGAGTGCCTCCAGCGCTTCGTCGTCGAGGACGCGGCGTCGGAACACTCCGGCGAGCGTGCCGGAAAGCTTGTCGCGGGACAGCCCGAGACCCGCCTTGAGACGCTCGGTCCACGAGCGTTTCTGCGCCGGCGGCTCGCCGGCGGACACCGCGACGTCGGAGACGGAGGCGGGCGCACCGCTCCGCTCCGTCCCGGCTCCTGGGGTCGGCGGCGATTCGTTGGGCGCCTTGCGCTTGAAGAGGTCGAACATCGGGATCGAAGACCGTGTCGTGGCTTGCAGGGGGCTGCGTGGCGGGCGCCCCGCGTCGACGCCGTCCTGCGTGGACGGCGCGCCGGAAAACTGGAATTCTACCGTTGCGCCGCCAGCCACCCGGCCAATTTGCGTCGCGCGCTCGGCTGCGGTCCTGGCCGGGCCTGCTCCGGCTGCTTCCGTTGCGCCAAGTTCCGCCCCATCGCCTCCCTCGCCCGCCCGTGCCCGCCCCCAACCGCGTACGCATCATCGGCGGCCGTCATCGCGGCCGCCAGCTTCGCGTCCCCGACGCGCCGGGTCTGCGCCCGACCCCCGATCGCGTGCGCGAAACGCTGTTCAACTGGCTGGGACAGGACCTGACCGGCGCCCGAACCCTCGACCTGTACGCCGGCACCGGGATACTGACGCTCGAGGCCTGTTCGCGCGGCGCAGTGCTCGCGGTCGCCGTCGATCGCAATCCCGCGCTGATCCGCGCGCTGCGCCAGGCCGCACAGACGATGGGCATCGACGCGATCGAGACCCACGTCGGCGACGCCCTCGTCTGGGCGGCGCGCGAGGCGCGCAGCTTCGACGTGATCTTTGCGGACCCTCCTTTCGCCGAGGATCCTTGGGATGCGCTGTTCGACCAGGCCGCCCGGCTGCTTGCGCCCCAGGGCCGCCTCTACGCCGAGGCGGGGAGGATGCTGACTCCGCCGTCGGGCCTGTCGATCGTCCGCCATGCCAAGGCGGGGCAGGTGCATTATCATCTGCTCGCCCCACCCACGCCGCCCTGACCACCCCCCGGCCACCCCGCCACGGGCGCCGGCCCTCCGCCGCGAAGCCTGCGATGATGAAAGTCGTCTACCCCGGCACGTTCGATCCGTTCACCCGCGGGCACGAGGACCTCGTGCGGCGCGCCTCGCGCCTGTTCGATGCGGTCGTCGTCGGGATCGCCGACAGCGAGGCGAAGCGGCCGTTCTTCAGCGCCGACGAGCGCATCGAGATGACGCGCGAGGTCCTGCGCCCCTATCCGAACGTCGAGGTCCTGGGGTTCTCGTCGCTGCTGATGGATTTCGTTCATGCCCAGGGCGCGCGCGTGATCCTGCGGGGCCTGCGCGCGGTGTCGGACTTCGAGTACGAGTTCCAGATGGC
>DATGDG010000189.1:0-6762 GCA_035311025.1 Casimicrobiaceae bacterium | reverse complement strand
GCATAGGGCAGTTCGCGGCCCGACAAGGCTTTCGACAGCCCGAAGATGCCGCGCTCGAGCAATGGCAGCTTCGACTTGTCGCCGTCGAACTCGAATACCAGGCGCGCAGGCGAGTCCTCGGTCGACGCGAGGCGCGGGTCGGCATCCGCGATCAGTTCGGCGACCTTCCACCGCCAGGTGACGATCGGCGTGGCCCGCAGGTCGATGTCGGTGGCCATCGCGAGCACGCTCGCCGCGGTGTCGGCATCGGCGTGGAGCACGACCGTGCCGGCGTCGTCGACCAGGTCGTAGCGTGTCTTTCGCTTGCGATCGGAGATCGAGACCGGCTCCCACGGCGCCGTCGATCCCCCCGCCGTCATGCGCGAGAACGCTGCAATCGGACCCCCGGCGCGTGGTGCGGCGGCCTGCGGCGCGGCGCCCTGCGCAAAGGACGCGGCACAGCCCGCCGCGAGCAGCCAGGCGAGCGCCGCGGTGAGCGTCGGGCGGAACCGGCGCAGCGCGGACGCAAGGCCGGAGACTGCCGGGGATCGCCGGACGAAGGTCGGCGCCGGGCCTGCGTCGCAGGGCCCTGGGCACGGCCCGGTATAATCGGAATGCGCCACGCCCTCATCGCACCCCCTCGGCGCCAATACCCTGACCGATTGCCCATGAGTCTCGACCGCGTACCTGCCGGTGCGGATTTGCCGAATGACTGCAACGTCGTCATCGAGATCCCGATGCATGGCGAGCCCATCAAGTACGAGGTGGACAAGAATACCGGTGCGGTGTTCGTCGACCGCTTCATGTCGACGTCGATGCACTACCCCTGCAACTACGGCTACATACCACAGACATTATCCGAGGACGGCGATCCCTGCGATGTCCTCGTGCTGTCGCCGGTTCCGCTGATCACCGGCGTCGTCGTGCGGTGCCGGCCGATCGGCATGCTGAAGATGGATGACGAGGCCGGCGGCGACGCCAAGATCCTCGCCGTGCCGACCGACAAGCTGTCGTCGCTGTACCGGTCGATCGAGACCCCGCGGGACCTTCCGGAGATCCAGCTCGCGCAGATCGCGCATTTCTTCGAGCACTACAAGGATCTCGAGCCCGGCAAGTGGGTCCGTCTTTCCGGCTGGGTCGGTGCCGAGGAAGCGAAAGCCGAAATCGTCGCCAGTGCCAGGCGCTTCCGCAGCAAGAGCCGCACCCGAAAGGCCTGACATTCCCGCCGGTTCGCGCCGCGAGGGCACTCGCGCCGGAGCGCTGCTGCCGGCGCTGTTCGTCGTCCTGTGGAGCACCGGCTTCATCGCGGCACGCTACGGCCTGCCGTACGCGCCCCCGCTCAAGTTCCTGCTGCTTCGCTTCACGCTGGTCGCGCTGCTGATGGGCGCGGTCGCGCTCGCGAGCGGGGCGAAATGGCCACGCGACCCGCGGCAGATCGCCCACACCGCGATCGCCGCCTGGCTCGTGCACGGGCTCTATCTCGGGGGAGTGTTCGCGTCGATCGCCGGCGGAATGCCGGCCGGCACCAGTGCAATGCTGGTGGGGCTGCAGCCGATCCTGACGGTGTTCCTCGCGAGGGTCTGGCTGTCCGAGCGCGTGGTGGCGCGCCAGTGGATCGGATTGCTGCTGGGTCTCGCAGGCGTGTATCTGGTGGTGCGGCACAAGCTCGGCCAGGGCGCCGATGGGGCGACCCTCGTTCCGATCATCGTCGCGCTGGTGGGCATCAGCGTCGGAACCCTCTACCAGAAGAAGCACGCGTCTCGCGTCGATCTGCGCGCCGGTGCCGTGATCCAGTTCACCGCTTGTGCGCTGGTCTATGCGCCGGTCGTCGCGCTCACCGAGCCGCAGCCGATCCGGTTCACCGGCGCGTTCCTGTTCGCCCTCGGCTGGTCCGTCATCGTGCTTTCGGTGGGGGCGATCAGCCTGCTGTACTGGCTGTTGCGCCGTGGCGCGGCGGCGGACGTCGCGCGGCTCTTCTACCTGGTGCCGCCGGTGACCGCGCTGATGGCCTATCTGCTGTTCGGGGAGCAATTGGGGGTCGTCGCGTTCGCCGGCATGGGACTGATCGCGCTCGGCGTCGCCCTCGCACGGCGCGGGTCGGACGCCGGGCGAATCGTCCGCGAAGCGCCGTGACCGGTGCGGCGCGCCGCGGGTCGCGACGCAGCGCTTGCGGCTGTCAGGTGGCGACGACGCGGGTCCCCGCGATCCGATCGTGCAGGAACTGCCCGTCGCGATCGAAGAGGGCCCAGCAGTAGTTGACGAGCATGAACGCGAGGGCATTGCGCGCATCCCCGGTCGGCTGCAATGCCGAGTACCCGACGAGCGCCATGGCAGGTCCGATCCAGACCGCCGCGTAGCGGAGCAGCGCCTGGCGCCAGGTCAGTGGTCCCCCGTCGCGGTCGACCAGTTGCAGACGCCAGGTCTTCTGCGGCAACGTGCGGCGGCCCCCGCTCCAGCACCATCCGTAATAGAGCGCGGCGCCTCCAACCAGCGCGCAGCCCATCAGCGCGCGGGCGAGCAGTCGCGGAACGACCAGTTCCTGCGACCCGGACCCGACCGGGGAGACCAGGGGCAGCAAGGCGAATCCGACACCGAAAGCCATTGCGATCAGCAGCAGCGCCTCGTAGACGAGCGCGCCGATGCGCCGCGTCAGCCTCGCCGTCGGCAGGCGCGGCACTTCCTGGCCGGAAGCCGCGACGGGCCCCGGCTGCGCGATGGAGGGATCGCTCACCGGCCGGGCGGGACGGAAGGCGGGACGGAAGAAGGCGCAGTCGCGGGCGCCGGTACGTGGTTGCCGGTGCCGTGCTTACCGGCCGAGTTCCGGGCGGCGAGCGCGCGCTTCTCCTCAGGCGACAGCCGCTGGTACTCGCGCCACTTCTCGCGCACCTCGCTCTCCTTCTCCGGCGGCAGCGATTTGAGGGACTTGTAGCGCGCGCGGGCCGCCTTGCGCTGCTCGTGGGTGAGCTCGGCCCAGGAACGCATCTGGGCCTGGATCCGCTGCTGCGCCTCGGGTTGCATCATCGGGTAGCGGCGGGCGACTCCCAGCCACTGCTGCTTCTGCGTCGCGTCGAGCTTGTTCCAGTCCGGGGCAAGCGGCGCAAGGATCCGCTGTTCCTGCGGGGTGAGCGCGTTCCAGGGAGGAGACTTGAGGGTGATCTGGGCCTGCGCAACGGAAACCGCCAGCAGCAAGGCGGCGAACGCGGTGATCAGTTTTCGGAGGACGTCTTGAGCCAATTCTGGAATCCCCGATCCAGGTACGCGTCGATGGGCAGATCGGAGGCCAAGAGCTGCGTGTCGATCTCTGCATATTCCCGGACCTGCTGGACCATGTGCCACTGCTGCCATCCAAAGCCGATTCCGCCGAGCAGCACGGCCAGCGCGAGCCATCGTGCCGCCGACCCCCAGCCGGAATGCCAGCCTCCCCGATGGCCGTCACCGGCGTCGGCCGTCACCCATGCCCCGTTCGCGACCGGCCGGGCGGCCACTCCGGCGAGCGCGCGAGCGCGTGCCTGCTGGAGCCTGAACGCGGTCCCCGGCTCGATGCTGGCGGTGCCACGATCGAGCTGGCGGGTCAGCTTCCTGGCAAATTCGGCGTCACGATCGGTCATGGTGTCACCCCTCGAGCCTTCAGCATTTCGGCCAAGGCATGGACGGCCCGGGAACAGTGGGTCTTGACGCTGCCCTCCGAGCACCCCATCGCCGCCGCGGTTTCCGCGACGTCGAGTTCTTCCCAGTAACGTAACAGGAACGCCTCGCGTTGACGTGCCGGGAGCCTGGAAAGTGCCTGTTCGATCACCGCCACCGTCTGCGCTTGCTCGGCGAGTCTGGCGGGATCGGACGTGGCGTTCGAATCCGATTTCGCCGGCAAAGTTTCCAGAGGATCGTAGTCCGCGTCCTTTTCGTCCTTGTTTCCAAACGCCGAGAGCAGGGTCGTCCACGCCGATCGCACCTTTTGACGCCGGAAATGGTCGTGGATCGTATTCTGGAGTATGCGCTGGAACAGCATCGGCAGCTCGGCCGCCGGCTTGGCCGCATAACGCTCGGTCAGCTTGAGCATCGCATCCTGGACGATGTCGAGCGCCGCATCCTCGTCCCGGACGGCGAACATCGCGTGCTTGAATGCGCGGCGCTCGACTCGCGCCAGAAAACCCGAAATTTCCGCTGGGGATGCCAGTTTGTGGAGTCCGTCGATGAGCGCCGCGATTATAAGGCTCGTCGACCCGGGCGCCGGGCTGCCAGGTGCCGGCGATGCTGCGGCGTAGCAATCCGAGCCTTGACCGGCTGGGACGTTTCCCGGTATCTTTTCAGTTTCCGGCCGGTTGGCCGGAATGCTGTATTGCAGCAAAGGCCGCAGATGCTCCCTCCGCGACGCCACAAGCGTCAATGGGTCTCCCCGGAGCGCGGTCACGACAGCCCCATCGCGGCGTTCTATCCGATCGAGCCTTGGCGGACACGCGCTTCACGCAAGCGCGACCGGCACGTCTGACCCGACTCTCACGGCGTTGGCGGTGCGAGTCATCACTTACCGGCACGAGGCGGCAATCATGCAATTGACGGGTGCGGAAATCCTGATCCGCTGTCTGCAGGACGAAGGCGTCGACTATGTCTTCGGATACCCCGGCGGCGCGGTCCTCAACATCTATGACGAGCTGTTCAAGCAGACCAGGGTCAAGCACGTCCTGGTCCGGCACGAGCAGGGCGCCGTTCACGCCGCGGACGGCTACTCGCGTTCGTCGCAGAAGGTCGGCGTCGCGCTGGTGACCTCCGGCCCGGGTGTGACCAACGCGGTCACGGGCATCGCGACCGCCTACATGGATTCGATCCCGATGGTCGTCATCAGCGGCCAGGTTCCGACCAGCGCGATCGGCCAGGATGCGTTCCAGGAATGCGACACCGTCGGCATCACGCGCCCCTGCGTCAAGCACAATTTCCTGGTCAAGGACGTCCGCGAGCTCGCGGTGACGGTGAAAAAGGCCTTCTATCTGGCGACGACCGGCCGGCCTGGACCGGTGCTGGTCGACGTGCCCAAGGATGTCTCGCAGGCGCTTGCCGAGTACAACTATCCGAAATCGGTCACGCTTCGCTCCTACAATCCGGTGACCAAGGGGCATGCCGGCCAGATCAAGAAAGCCGTGCAGCTGCTGCTCGAGGCGAAGCGGCCGATGGTGTACACCGGCGGCGGCGTCGTGCTGAACAACGCGGCCGAATCGCTGACGCGTCTCGTCCGGCTGCTGGGATTCCCCTGCACGAACACGCTGATGGGCCTGGGAGGCTTCCCTGCGACCGATCCGCAGTTCACCGGCATGCCGGGTATGCACGGGACCTACGAATCGAACATGGCGATGCAGAACTGCGACGTCCTGCTCGCCGTCGGCGCGCGCTTCGACGACCGAGTGATCGGCAATCCGGAGCATTTCTACCGCGCCGACCGCAAGATCATCCACATCGACATCGACCCGTCGTCGATCTCCAAGCGCGTCAGGGTCGACGTCCCGATCGTCGGCTACGTCCGCGACGTGCTCGACGAAATGGTGAAGATCGTCGAGTCCTCGCCTTCGCGGCCCGATCCGGCGGCGCTCAAGGCGTGGTGGGCGCAGATCAAGGAGTGGCAGCGCAAGGATTGCCTGCGTTACGACCGCGACAGCGCCCTGATCAAGCCGCAGTTCGTCATCGAGAAGCTCTACGAGCTCACCGGCGGCGACGCTTTCATCACTTCGGACGTGGGGCAGCACCAGATGTGGGCGGCGCAGTACTACAGGTTCGACAAGCCGCGGCGCTGGATCAACTCGGGCGGTCTCGGCACGATGGGCTTCGGCCTGCCGGCGGCAATGGGGGTGCAGCTCGCCAATCCGCACGCGACCGTCGCCTGCGTGACCGGCGAGGCGTCGATCCAGATGTGCATCCAGGAGCTCTCGACGTGCAAGCAGTACCACCTGCCGGTCAAGCTCGTGAACCTCAACAACCGCTACATGGGCATGGTGCGCCAGTGGCAGGAGTTCTTCTACGGCAATCGCTACGCCGAGTCGTACATGGACGCGTTGCCCGATTTCGTGAAGCTCGCCGAAGCCTACGGGCACGTGGGGATGAAGATCGAGAAGCCCGGCGACGTCGAAGGCGCGCTGCGCGAGGCATTCGCGCAGAAGGAGCGCCTGGTGTTCCTCGATTTCATCACCGACCAGACCGAGAACGTGTTTCCGATGGTGCCGGGCGGCAAGGGGCTGACCGAGATGATCCTTGCGGAAGAGCTATGAGGCACATCCTTTCCATCCTGGTCGAGAACGAGGCGGGCGCATTGTCGCGGATCTCCGGTCTCTTTTCCGCGCGTGGCTACAACATCGAGTCGCTGACCGTCGCACCGACCGAGGACCCGACGATGTCGCGGATGACGATCGTCACCAGCGGCTCGGACGACGTCATCGAGCAGATCACGAAGCAGCTGAACAAGCTCGTCGACGTGGTCAAGGTCGTCGATCTGACCGAGGGCAATCACATCGAGCGGGAGCTGATGCTGGTCAAGGTCCGCGCCGCGGGCAAGGACCGCGAGGAGATGAAGCGCCTCGCCGACATCTTCCGCGGCAGCATCCTCGACGTCACCGACAAGAGCTATACGATCGAGCTCACCGGCACCGGCTCGAAGCTCGACGCCTTCCTCCAGGCGATCGAGCCCGGCGTGATCCTCGAGACGGTGCGCACCGGCGCGTCGGGGATCGGCCGCGGCGAACGGATTCTCCGCGTCTAGGCCAAAACAAGGGAAGAAGATCATGAAGGTGTACTACGAAAAGG
>DATGDG010000188.1:0-1856 GCA_035311025.1 Casimicrobiaceae bacterium | reverse complement strand
AAAGCGGTCCTGCTGTCGTTTCGCCTGACCGACAGCGCGCCGATAGGCCTTGCCGGTCCGCAGGTACCGTTCCGGTTCTACGACAAGGTCGCAACCAAGTTCGCGCAGTACGACGACGCGGCGTTCGTCCAGGCCGGCGTTCGCGTCGTGCCGCCCGCCGTCGCCCGGCGCGGGGCGTACGTCGCCCGTGGCGTCGTGCTGATGCCCTCGTACGTCAACATCGGCGCGTATGTGGACGAAGGCACGATGGTCGACACCTGGGCGACCGTCGGCTCCTGCGCCCAGATCGGCAAGAACGTGCACCTGTCGGGCGGCGTCGGCATCGGCGGCGTGCTCGAGCCGCTGCAGGCCAACCCGACGATCATCGAGGACAACTGCTTCATCGGCGCGCGCTCCGAGGTCGTCGAGGGCGTCATCGTCGAGGAGAACTCGGTGCTGGGGATGGGTGTGTTCCTCGGCCAGAGCACGCGGATCTACGATCGCGCCACCGGCAGCGTCAGCTACGGGCGCGTGCCCGCAGGCTCGGTCGTCGTCGCGGGCAGCCTGCCCGCCGCCGACGGCAGCCACAGTCTCTACTGCGCGGTGATCGTCAAGCGGGTGGACGCGAGGACGCGCTCGAAGACCGGCATCAACGAACTGCTGCGGCTGTAGGCGCGTCATGTCCGTCAGCCTGAAGACCACGGAGGACATCGCCGGCATGCGTATCGCGGGCCGGCTCGCCTCCGAGCTGCTCGATTTCCTGACGCCGATGATCGTCAGCGGCGTGACGACGCGCGAGATCGACGCTGCTGCGCACGAATACATGGTCAACGTCCAGAAGACGACGCCCGCGACGCTCAATTACGCGCCTCCCGGCCACTCGCCCTACCCGGCATCGCTGTGCACGTCGGTCAACCACGTCGTCTGCCACGGCATCCCGGGCGAGAAGAAGTTGAAGGACGGCGACATCATCAACGTCGACGTGACGGTGATCAAGGACGGGTACCACGGCGACACCAGCCGGATGTTCTTCATCGGCAAGCCGTCGATCCAGGCACGCCGCCTGGTCGAGGTCACCTACGAGGCGATGTGGCACGGCATTCGCGCGGTCAGGCCCGGCGCGCATCTGGGCGACATCGGGTCGGCGATCCAGCGCTTCGCCGAGGGCCATGGATTCTCGGTGGTGCGCGAGTTCTGCGGGCATGGCATCGGGACGCGCTTCCATGAGGACCCGCAGGTGCTGCACTACGGCCGCCCGGGGACGGGGCTCAAGCTGCAGGCGGGGATGATCTTCACCGTCGAGCCGATGATCAACGCCGGGCGCGCGGCAATCCGCTCGCTCGCCGACGGCTGGACGATCGTCACCGCCGACCATTCGCTGTCCGCGCAATGGGAGCACACGGTGCTCGTCACGCCGGAGGGCTACGAAGTGCTGACGACTTCGGCGGGGACGCCGCCGCCCGCGTAGACAGGACACGATGGCGAGCGCCGACACCGCCACCGCCGACGCCGCTGCGGCGCCGGTGCTGCTCGCGAAGCGCTGGCGCGACGAATTGCGCCACGGCCGCGAAGCGCTCCGCGAAGCATTTGCCGCACAGCCCGACACGCCGCGGCTCCTGCGCGGGCACGCCCGCCTCGTCGACCGCATCGTCGACGACGTGTTCGCAGCGCTCGCCGCGCCGCCTGACATCGCGCTCGTCGCCGTCGGCGGCTATGGCCGCGGCCAGCTCTTCCCGCATTCGGACGTCGACGTCCTGATCCTGCTGCCGCATGCGCTCGATGCGCCGGGAACGGCGTTCATCGAGCGCTTTCTCGGGATGCTGTGGGACATCGGACTCGAGATCGGCCACAGCGTGCGCACGATCCCCGAGTGCGAG
>DATGDG010000187.1:0-2404 GCA_035311025.1 Casimicrobiaceae bacterium | reverse complement strand
GTGCGAATTCTGGTCGGCCAGGATGCAGCAAGCCGGATTCGACCCGCTCCCCGACTACGTCGCGCCGTACGAATCGGCGGCCTCGAATCCCGATCTCGCGCGCCGTTATCCGCTGGCGTTCATCTCGCCGCCCGCGCGCAATTTCCTGAATTCGTCGTTCGCGAACCTCCCAGTCTCGATCGCCGAGGAACGGATGCCGCAGGTCGAGATTCATCCCGACGATGCGGCAGCGAGGGCGATCGGCGACGGAGACTCGGTGCGCGTGTTCAACGATCGCGGAAACATGCTGGCGATCGCCCGGGTCACCGATCGCGCGCGCAACGGCGTGGTCGTTGCCCCGTCGGTGTGGTGGCGCAAGCTCGCGCCGGGCGGCGAGAATGCGAACGCGCTGACCAGCCAGGCGCTGACCGATCTCGGTCGCGCCCCGACGTTCTACGATTGCCTGGTGGAAGTCGCGCCGGCCTGAGCGTCGCGGACGCCGGGGGCCGGCTACAGCTTGCGGACCAGCCCGACCATCACCCCGAAGATCTCGAGCGTGCCCTCGGGGCGGATCACCGGGTAGGCCGGGTTCTCGGGCTTGAGGACGAAGATCCCGTCCTCGAGGTCGAGGCGCTTCAGCGTGAACTGGTTGTCGACGATCGCGACGACGATGTCGCCCTTCTGGGCCGCGGCGCGCTTCTCGACGACGACCAGGTCGCCTTCGAAGATTCCCGCATCGACCATCGAATCGCCCTTGACCCTGACGAGCACGGTCTGCGACGGGCGCTCGATCAGGTAATCATCGAGCGTGACGGTGTCGGCCTGTGCATCGTCGACCGGGTCCGGAAGGCCCGCGCGCACCGTTCCCGTCGCCAGCGGCCTTGCGAAGAAGCGCTTGGTCGGCGCCAGCCTGCGGTCGGGGGTCGATTCGAGATAGCCGGCAAGTTTCAATCGCGCGACCATCGCGGCCACCGACGATTTCGAACGCAGCCCAAGCAGCTGGCCGATGGAGGCGTACGAGGGTAGCGCCCGGTGGCGCGCGTAGTAATCCTGCAGCCTGCCGAGGTAGGAACGATCGTTCGACATTCACCTAGCATAGGGAACGAACGTTCGGCCGTCAACCCCGGCGCGCCTGCCATTGGCTGATTGCGGTCAATGTGCCCTTTAAGGTCGGCGCCGAGAATCCGGTACCGGTGAACACCCGCGTCGGCGCCGGCGACGATCGTCCGGCGGGCCAATGGCATCGCCGGAGATCTGTCAGATGAACCATCTTCCGCTTCGCAGGTTGCCCGAGGGCCTCGACGCGCTCCGCGAAGTCGCACTCGACTTGCGCTGGACGTGGAACCACGCGACCGACGCGCTCTGGCGCATGCTCGACCCGGAGCTTTGGGAGCGCACGCACAACCCGTGGGCGATCCTGCAGTACACGTCGCCCCGGAACCTGGAGAGGCTGGCGGGGGATCGCGAATTCGCACGGTCGCTCGAGCGCGTCACCGAAGGGCGCCAGGACTACCTGGGCCAGCACGCGTGGTGCGCACAAGCCTATCCGGATCTCGGGGTCGGCGCCGTCGCCTACTTCAGCATGGAGTTCGGCTTGAGCGAAGCCGTTCCTCTCTATGCCGGCGGCCTCGGCGTGCTCGCCGGCGATCACCTGAAGACGGCCAGCGATCTCGGCGTACCCGTGGTTGGCGTGGGTCTGCTCTACCAGGAGGGCTACTTCCGGCAGATGGTCGATGCGAGCGGAAGGCAGCGGGAAGCGTACCCGTACAACGACCCCGCGAGCCTGCCGATCCAGCCTGCGCTGGTTTCCACAGGTGAATGGCTGCGAATCGAGCTGAAGCTGCCCGGCCGCGCGCTCCATCTGCGGGTGTGGCGCGCCAACGTAGGCCGGGTGCGGCTCTACCTGCTGGACAGCAATGACCCGCGCAATGGCCCGGGCGACCGCGGCATCACCGCCAAGCTTTACGGCGGCGACGTCGAGATGCGACTGCTGCAGGAGATGGCTCTTGGACTCGGCGGCTGGGCAATGCTCGAGCAACTGGGGATCGAGGCCGAAGTCTGCCACCTGAACGAGGCGCACACCGCCTTTGCGGCGGTCGAACGGGCGAGACGGTTCATGAACGTGACCGGCTCGCGATTCGACGAGGCCTGGTGGGCGACGCGCGCCGGAAACGTGTTCACGAGCCACACGCCGGTCGCGGCCGGCTTCGATGCCTTCGCGCCCGGGCTGATCGAGCGCTACTTCCGCGACTACCGTTCGGAGCTCCACCTCTCCTCGTCCGAATTTCTCGCCCTCGGTCGCAGGAACCCGGTCGACCAGGACGAACCTTTCAACATGGCCTACCTCGCGCTGCGCGGCTGCGCGCGAGCCAATGGCGTCAGCCGCCTGCACGGCGAAGTGAGCCGCCTTCTGTTCCAGGACCTC
>DATGDG010000186.1:0-2276 GCA_035311025.1 Casimicrobiaceae bacterium | reverse complement strand
ACCTCGTAGAGGGCAATGCGCCCCTTGAACCCCGTCCCGTTGCACTGGTCGCACCCGATACCCTGCTGCGGCACGACCGTTTCGGCGTCGTCCTGGCTGAACCCGATATTGACCAGGGCGGCGGGCGGCACCGGAGCGGGGCGCCGGCATGCCGGGCAGACGCGCCGGACCAGCCGCTGCGCGGCAATCAGGTTCACCGAGCTCGCCACGAGGAACGGCTCGATCCCCATGTTCATGAGGCGGCTGACCGTGCTCGGCGCGTCGTTCGTGTGCAGCGTGGACAGGACGAGGTGGCCGGTGAGCGCGGCCTGCACCGCCATCTCGGCGGTGTCCCGGTCGCGGATCTCCCCGACCATGATGATGTCCGGGTCCTGGCGCAGCAGCGTGCGCACGCCGGATGCGAAATCGACCCCAAGCGCGGGCTGCACCTGCATCTGGTTGAAGGTGGGCTCGATCATCTCGATCGGGTCCTCGATCGTGCAGACGTTGACTTCGGGCGTCGCCAGCCCCTTGAGGGTCGAGTAGAGCGTCGTCGTCTTGCCCGAGCCGGTGGGTCCGGTCACCAGGATGATGCCGTTGGGCTGGCTGGTCATCTGCTCCCAGCGCGTGCGGTCGTCCTGGGTGAAGCCGAGGTCGGTGAAATCGCGCACCAGCACCTCGGGACTGAAGATGCGCATGACGATCTTCTCGCCGAATGCCGTCGGCATCGTCGAGATGCGCAGCTCGACCTCGCCGCCGTCGCTGTCGACAGTCTTGATGCGGCCGTCCTGCGGGCGCCTGCGCTCGACGATCTCCATCCGCGCGAGCAGCTTGATGCGCGAGGTGACCGCGTTCAGCACCAGCGTCGGAATCGCGTAGACCTGGTGCAGCACGCCGTCGATGCGGAAGCGCACGAGACCCACGTCGCGCCGCGGCTCGATGTGGATGTCGGACGCGCGCTGCTCGAACGCGTACTGCCACAGCCAGTCGACGATGTGCACGACGTGCTGGTCGTTGGCGTCCAGGTGCCCGTGGCGGCCCAGTTCGACCAGCTGCTCGAAATTGCGCGCCAGCGTGAAATCGCCCTTCGAGTTCTCCTGCGCCTTCTTCATCGACCGCGCAAGGTTGTAGAACTCGCCGACGTAGCGCCGGACGTCGACCGGATTCGCGAACACCAGGCTGACCCTGAGCTTCAGGATGCGCTCGAGCTCGTCGGCCCAGGCACGGACGAACGGCTCGCCGGTCGCCACGGTGAGCGTCGTGCGGTCGACCGCGACTGGGAGGATCCGGTAGCGCTCGGCATAGGCGTTGGACATCGTCGCGGTGACCGCACCGAGGTCGATCGTCAGCGGGTCGATGTGCATGTAGGGCAGCCCCAGCTTGCCGGCGAGCCACTCGACCAGCGACTCGAGGTTCAGCATCCTGCCCGGGGGCACCGCGGACTTGAGCTTCTGGTCGGCGATCAGCTCGAGCGGGTGCTCGAAACGCTGCGTGCGCGACTTCGCGATGCGCTCGGCATCGGCAGGAAGGACCAGGCCGTCGGCGGTGAGCAGCTTGAGGATGTCGCGCAGGTCCAGCCGGCGGTCGGCCAGCGGCCGTGACGTCTCGGGCCGTGACGCCTCGGGCCGCGGCCCTCGCGCCGTCCTGGACGGATCGTCACTCTGGATCGGGGTTGCCATCGGCTCACTCTACACCTGCGCGTCGCCTCCGTCCCGCGGGCGGTGCCACCCTCGCTTGCATCGTGCGCACGAACGGGCGTAGCGTGCAGCGATCGCCCTGCGCGCCGCGAACCTACCGGCCGCGCGCGACCCCGACGCCCCTGCACCACGCCGATGCCCACGATTGCCGATACCGTCGTCGAAGCGCGCAAGGTCGACATCACGACACTCGCCGTCGATGCGATCGTGAACGCCGCCAACAGCAGCCTCCTGGGCGGCGGCGGGGTCGACGGCGCGATCCATCGTGCCGCGGGGCCTCGATTGCTCGCCGAGTGCCGGACGCTGGGAGGCTGTCCGACCGGCGAAGCGCGGCTGACGCGCGGCTACCGGCTGCCCGCCAGGCTGGTCATCCACACGGTCGGTCCGGTCTGGCGCGGAGGCAATGCCGGCGAACCTGCCCTGCTCGCCGCCTGTTACCGCAATTCCCTCGCGCTGGCGCGCGAGCACGGCGTGAAATCGATTGCCTTCCCCGCGATCAGTTGCGGGGTCTACGGCTATCCGCTCGAAGCCGCCACTGAAATCGCGGTCCGCGAGGTCGCCGATTTCGTTCGCCGGACGCCCGGCTTCGAGCGCGTCGTC
>DATGDG010000185.1:0-2749 GCA_035311025.1 Casimicrobiaceae bacterium | reverse complement strand
GGTCGCGCCGCCGGGCGAGGCGCACGCCAGCGCCGACTACAAGCGCCACCTCGCCGGCGAGCTCACGGCGCGCGCGCTGCTCCAGGCCCGGGAGCGCCGCCGGTGAGCCGCGCGATCACGGTGACGGTGAACGGCACGCCGGTCCGCCGCGAGGTCGAGCCGCGCCTGCTGCTCAGCGACTTCCTGCGCCATGCCCTCGAGCTGACCGGCACCCACGTCGGCTGCGAGCACGGCGTTTGCGGGGCCTGCACGGTGCTGATCGACGGACGCCCTGCACGCGCGTGCCTGACGTTCGCCGCGCAGATGGAGGGCCACGCGATCACCACCATCGAAGGCGTCGGGAGCGGCGAGGGATTGACCCCGCTGCAGCAGGCGCTGCACGAGCATCACGGACTGCAGTGCGGCTTCTGCACGCCGGGCATCGTGATGTCCGTCGAGACTTTCCTGCGCGACCATCCGGATCCGTCGGACGACGAGATCCGCGAAGCGCTGTCCGGACACCTGTGCCGCTGCACCGGATATCACAACATCGTCGCGGCGGTCCGCGACGCGGCAGCGCGGATGCGCAGGCATCAGGTGGAGGACCGCGATGGCGCAGCCTGAATTCCGCTACATCGGCACGCCGGTCCCGCGCCGCGAGGACGCCCGCCTGCTGACCGGGCACGGCCGCTATCTCGACGACATCGAGATCCCTGGCGCGCTGCACGCCTGCTTCGTGCGCTCGCCGCACGCCCACGCCCGCATCGTCTCGATCGACGCCACGGCGGCGCGCGCGATGCCCGGGGTCGTGGCCATCGTCACCGGGCACGAACTCGCGCAGTGGACGACTCGCCACCGGATGGCCCCGCCGATCGAGGGCCTGCAGCCGGTCGAGATGGACACGCTGCCGGTCGACCGCGTGCGCTTCCAGGGCGATCCGGTGGCCTGCGTGGTTGCGACCGACCGCTATCTCGCCGAGGACGCCTGCGAGCAGGTCGTCGTCGACTACGAGATGCTCGAGGCGGTCTATGACCTGCAGCAGGCGCTCGATCCGGCCTCGCCCCGGGTCGACGCGACGCTGCCCTCGAACCTGGTCTCGCACCAGCACTTCGATCATGGCGACGTGGCCGCGCGCAAGCGCGAAGCCCACCGGATCGTCGAGATGAGCTTCTACCAGCACCGGCAGACGCACCTGCCGATCGAGACCCGCGGCTGCGCAGCCGTGTGGGACGTGGGATGCTCGCACCTGACGATGCACATCGGCTGCCAGGTGCCCCATCCGATGCGCACGCAGCTCGCCGCGCGTCTGCGCCTTTCGGAGACGCAGGTGACGATCGTCTCGCCCGACGTCGGCGGCGCATTCGGCCAGAAGATCGCGCTCTACCGCGAGGAACTCACGGTCGCGGCACTCGCGCGCGAACTGCGGCGCCCGGTGCGCTGGCGCGAGGATCGCCTGGAGAACCTGCTTGCGGCCAGCCACTCGCGCGAGCAGCTCTGCCGCACGCGCGCCGCCGTCGCCGCCGACGGAGCGCTGCTCGCCCTGGAGCTCGAGGTACTCGAGGACTTCGGCGCCTACTGCTTCTATCCGGCGAACTACCTGGCGCGCGTCGTCGCCATGATCCTGACCGGGCCATACAAGGTCCGGGACTACGCGTTCGACGTCAAGGTCGTGCTGACCAACAAATGCGGCAACGGTCCGATGCGCGCGCCGATGGCGATCACCAGCTGGGTGATCGAGGGCACGATGGACGCGATCGCCCGCGAGCTTCGCCTCGATCCGGTGGAGGTCCGCCGGCGCAACATGGTCGAGACCGCGGACCTCCCCTGGACGATGCCGACCGGCGAGGTGCTTTCCGACGTGACGCCGCGCGCGACCCTCGAAGGCGCACTGCAGGCGATCGGCTACGAAGCCTTCCGGGCGCGCCAGCGCGATGCGCGCGCACAGGGGCGCTGGCTGGGGCTCGGCATCTGCACGGTCGTCGAGTCGACGACCTACGGCTCCGCGTTCTACAAGGCCGCGGGGATCCCGGGCTCCGGACACGAGGCGGCGTGGATACGCATCGAGCCCTCGGGCGTGGTCAACGCGTCGACGGGTCTGGGTGCAACGGGACAGGGCTACGAGACCGCGCTCGCCCACGCGGTGGCCGAGGGGCTCGGCGTCGAAACCGGGCGCATCCGGATCCTGCTCGGCAACACCGACGTCGCGCCCTACGGCATGGGAAGCCGCGGCGCGCGCGGCGGCACCGCGGGCGGCGGCACGCTCTACCTCTGCGCGCTCGACGCGCGCGCCAAGGTGCTCGCAATCGCCGCCAAATCGCTGGGCCTGCCCGACGCCGGCGCGCTGCGGATGGTCGACGGGCGCGTCGAATGCCTCGATGCCGCCGGGTGGGTCGACACCGGACTCTCGCTCGCCTCGATCGCCCGCACCGCCTATCTCGATCCGCTCGCTCTGCCCGAGGGCATGACCCCGGGCCTCGACTTCAACCGGACCTACGATCCGCCGCCGATGACCTATTCCAACGCCACGCACGCCTGCGAGGTCGAGGTCGACGTCCGGACCGGCAGCGTGCGCATCCTGCGCTACCTCGCGGCCGAGGATTGCGGAACCGTGCTCTCGCCGATCGTCGTCGAGGGCCAGCAGCACGGTGCGATCGCTATGGGACTGTCCAATGCGCTGCTCGAGCACGTCGTCTACGACGACACCGGGCAGAACCTGTCGGGATCGCTCGCCGATTACCTGGTTGCGACCGCATGCGAGATCCCGCCGATC
>DATGDG010000184.1:0-2014 GCA_035311025.1 Casimicrobiaceae bacterium | reverse complement strand
GCTGCTCATAGTCTTGGCAGGCTAACCGAAACCGCGTCCACGCGCAAGTGCCACCCGCGAACCCCGGTCAGCGCGAGGCCCGCAGGCGCCGCTCGCGCAGCAGGTGCCAGGCCGAGACGACGTAGCCCGATATCGCGTAGGCGACGAAGCTCGCGAACAGGACCAGCGGCGGCTGATAGACCAGGAGCGCCAGCAACAGCACGATCAGCAGCAGCGAGAAGAACGGGATGCTCTTCCTGAGGTTGATCGTCTTGAAGCTGTAGTAGCGGAGGTTGCTGACCATCGTCACCCCGGCGAACACCGTGACCGCGAACGCGACCCAGCGCAGCGCCTCGGGGTCGTAGCCGAGATCGTCGACGACCCAGACGAGGCCTGCGACCAGTGCCGCCGCCGAAGGGCTCGGCAGGCCCTGGAACCAGCGCTTGTCGGCAACCTCGAGCAGGGTGTTGAAGCGCGCGAGGCGCAGCGCGGCGCCCGCGACATAGACGAACGCCGCAACCCAGCCGAGCTTGCCGAGATCGCGCAGTGCCCATTCGTAGACGACGAGCGCGGGGGCGGCGCCGAAGCTCACCATGTCGGCGAGGCTGTCGAACTCGGCGCCGAACGCGCTCTGCGTGCGCGTCATCCTGGCCACGCGCCCGTCGAGGCCGTCGAGCACCATCGCGACGAAGATCGCGACCGCAGCACGCTCGTAGTTGACGTTCATCGCCTGCACGATCGCGTAGAAACCAGCGAACAATGCGGCAGCGGTGAACAGGTTCGGCAGCAGGTAGATGCCGCGCCTGCGCACGCGGTTCTTGAGCAGCACGCGCTCGTGAAGGTAGTCGTCGTGCATGTCAGGCCTGGCGCAACTGGGCGACGATCGATTCGGTCGCGTGGACCTTGTCGCCGACGCGTGCGCGGGGAACCGCGTCGGCAGGCAGGTAGAGATCGACGCGCGAACCGAAGCGGATGAAGCCGTAGCGCTGGCCGCGGGACAGGCGGTCCCCGCGCTTCGCGTAGCACAGGATGCGCCGCGCGACGAGGCCGGCGATCTGCACGCAGGTGACCTCGGCTCCCGATTCCGCGATCAGGTGCAGTGCACTGCGTTCGTTCTCGAGCGAAGCCTTGTCGAGCGCGGCATTCAGGAAGCTTCCCCTGTGGTACCAGGTCTGCCGGACCTCGGCATCGATCGGGCTGCGGTTCGAGTGGACGTTGAAGACGTTCATGAATACGCTGATCTTCAACGCGTCGCGGTCGAGATACGGGTCGTGCGCGATGCCGACGCTGACCACGCGGCCGTCGGCGGCCGACAGCACCGCATCGCCCTGCGTCGGGACCGTGCGCGGGGGATCGCGGAAGAACTGCAGGATGAAGGCGAACGCGACCCAAGCGAGCACCGCCAGCACCCACCACGATGCGAGCGACAGGGCGAGTGCGACGGCGAATGCGATGGCGAGGAACGGCCAGCCTTCACGGGCGATGATTGGATGGGGGTAGGCTGCCAAGGCTTCGGACGGTTGCCGCGTCACTTCGGAATGGCGGCGTCGATGCGCTTCTCTTCGTCGATCGCCTGCTGCTGCACCTGCCCCTGCAGCGCACGGGCGCGCTCGAGCGCATTGCGGGGCGTGACCGACGCGGCCTCCTCGGTCTCGTTGGCCGGGGCTTTCGCGCTCTTCGCCTGGGCCTCGGGATCCTTGAACAGGCCGTATTCCTTGAGGATCGTGCGCGCCAGCAGGGCGACGATCACGAGGGCGAACACCAGGCCGATCAGGCCGAGCCACCCTTTCTGACGATGCGGGAACGCCATGGCGCCCTCCCCGATGCAGGCCGATGGTCAAGTATACCGTCGGCCCGCCCGGGGCGGGTTTCGGCCGCGTCTCAGTTGCGCGACTGGTCGACGAGCTTGTTCTTCTTGATCCAGGGCATCATCGAGCGCAACTTCTCGCCGACCTGCTCGATCGAATGCTCGGCGGTGAGTCGCCGCCTCGACTTCAGCACCGGCGCACCGGCACGGTTCTCGAGGATGAAGTCC
>DATGDG010000183.1:0-3767 GCA_035311025.1 Casimicrobiaceae bacterium | reverse complement strand
CGCCCGGATTGAGACCCAGCTCCTCCCGGGCCAGCGTGTCGAGCGCGTGCTCGGGATCCGCGACCAGGCGCTTGGCGAGGCGATCGGCCTGCCTCGGGGGCAGTCCCTTGGCCGCATAGATCAGGGCCAGCTCCTGCGCTTCGGCCTCCGGATATTCCTTGAGCTCGTCGCGCTCCAGGCCGATCTGGTACTCGTAGAGCTCGCGCTGCGATTGCACCGACACGTATTCGCCGGCGGCCATCGCGAATGCCCCGGCCGCCATGCCCGCGACGCCGGTCAGCACGACGACCTTCACGTCGGTGCTGGCGCCGGCCACGCCGAGGATCAGGCTCGCGTTCGACACGAGGCCGTCGTTGACGCCGAACACCGCTGCCCGGAGATTGCCTCCGCTGCCCAGGCCGCGATGCCGCCGCTCGAATTGCGAGCCCGCGGTCGGCGCCGTGTGACCGGGTTCGGACGGCGGCGCACTTCCGTAGATCGTCATGCCGCGGACCTTCATCGCCGCCAGCACGCTGCGCAGGCGACGCGGCCCCAGCCATTGGACGAGCCTCGCCACCAGCCGGGTGCGCGCATCGGGCACGAACGGCCCCGGCGGCGGATGGCCGCGCGCCGTCAGCTGCGCCCGCCAGATCGCCGCCTGGGCCTCGGCCTCGCCGGCCAGCCGGCGGAACAGCTCGGCGCGCACGGTTCCCGATTCCGCATCGGCGCATGCGCGATACAGGAAGGCCGAACGTTGCTCTTCAGTCCAGGATTCGAGCGGGTTCATGCGGGTTGCCGTCGGCGTCGGGTGAAGACGATCGGGATCGCGCCTCGAGGAGGTGTCGGGTATCAGGCCCGGGTGACGACCGTCTCGATGCGGGCCATCACGTCGGGGGTGAGCTTGGGGACGACTTCAAGCGCTTTCATGTTCTCGGCCACCTGCGACGGACGGCTCGCACCGGTGATCACCGTCGAGACATTGCGGTTCTTCAGGCACCACGCGAGCGACATCTGCGCGAGCGTGCAGCCGAGCTCCCCTGCGATCGGGGCGAGCAATTTGACCTGCTGGAGGCGCCCGGGTTCGAGAATGCGTTCGGCGAGCCACTCGAAGCCCTTCAGCGCGGCGCGGGAATCCGCCGGGACACCTTCGGCGTATTTGCCGGTCAGCAGGCCCGACGCCAGCGGGCTCCACGTCGTCGTGCCGATGCCGTAGTCGGCGTAGAGCCGCGCGTATTCCTTCTCGACGCGGTCGCGGTGGAACAGGTTGTATTGCGGCTGCTCCATCACCGGCTTGTGCAGGTGGTGCCGCTCGGCGATTTCCCAGGCGGCGGCGATCTCGGCCGCGCTCCATTCCGAGGTGCCCCAGTACATCGCCTTGCCCATGACGATCATGTCGTGCATCGCACGCACGGTTTCCTCGATCGGAGTCTCGGGGTCGGCGCGGTGGCAGAACACCAGATCGACGAAATCGAGGCCGAGGCGCGACCGCGAGCCGTCGATCGCCTGCATCAGGTATTTCCGGTTGAGCGTGGTCTTCTGGTTCGGGCCGTCGTAGAGCCCCCAGTAGAACTTGGTCGACACGATGTAGGACTCGCGGCGCCATCCGAGCCTCTTCAGGGCATCGCCCATGATCGTCTCGGAGCGCCCCTTCGCATAGGCCTCCGCGTTGTCGAAGAAGTTGACCCCTGCATCGTGCGCAGCAGCCATGCACTCGCGCGCGACGCTCTCGTCGAGCTGGTTGCCGTAGGTGACCCACGAGCCGAACGAGAGCTCGCTTACCTTGAGGCCCGATCGTCCGAGCCGGCGGTAGTTCATTGAAGTCGTCATTCGGTGAAATCGGAGGCGGGCAGGTGAATGACCGGGGCCGGCGGCCGATCGACGATGTTCGGGAAATCCTATCGAAGTCCGGGCCGCATCGCTTCCCGCCGTGGGCGGCTGCCGCATGCGCCCCAAGCTAGAATCGCGCCTTTCATTCTACTCCGACAGGAACTGCCCATGCCGATGCCGCGGCGCGTTCGCCCCTCCCGCAGCAAGCCTCCGCTCGACGCCGAAGCGCTGTGGGCAATCAAGCGAATCGGTGCGCCGACCCTGTCGCCCGACGGCAGCATCGCCTGCGCCCCGGTGACATCCCATGACATGGAACGCAACGTCGGGACGACCGAGCTTTGGCTGTTTCCGACCGGGCATCCCGTCCCGGTCGGCCGCCCGAAAGCGAACGCACGCAGGCTGACGACAGGGGACAAGGACAGCGATCCGCGCTGGTCGCCGGATGGCAGGCACATCGCGTTCACCGCCAAGCGCAAGGACGATGCCGAGGCCCAGGTGTACCTAATCGCCCCGGACGGCGGCGAAGCGACCCGGCTCACCCATCTCGCGACCGGTGCGACGGCGATCAAGTGGTTTCCCGACGGCAGGCGCATCGCGTTCGTCTCGTGGGTGTGGCGCGATCTCGACGGCGCGGCTGCGCAGGCGAAGCGCCTGAAGGCGCGCAAGGACGACAAGGTCAAGGCGCACATCAGCGAACGCGGCGAATACCGCTACTGGGACCACTGGCTGACCGACGGCCGCGAGCCGCACGTCTTCGTCTGCGATGTCGCGACCGGACGCTGCCGCGACCTGCTCGCCGGGACCGGGCTCGCGCTGCAGCCCTGGGAGCCGACGCCCGACCATTACGACATCTCCCCGGACGGGCGCGAGCTGGCCCTGACCATCGACCCCAATCCCGAGCCGGCGATGATGAACCGCGCCGATATCGCCGTCGTCGACCTCGCGAGCGGACGCTGGCGCAACCTCACCGCCGGCAGCGGCATGTCCGACGAGCATCCGTGCTACTCGCCGGACGGCCGCTACATCGCCTGGCACGCCTACGACACCGAGCGCGCGTACAACGACCAGGGGCATCTGCGCGTCTTCGAGCGCAAGTCCGGCAAGGTGGCGGTGATCGCGCCGGCGTTCGACCGGGCGACGCAGCACCTCCAGTGGACCCCGGATTCGAGGGCGCTGCTGTCGCTGGTCGAGGACCGCGGCCGCGTCGGATTGTGGCGCCATCCGCTGTCCGACGAGCTTCCGACGCGGCTCGTCCCCGGCGGCGCGATCTCGGGGTTCGCGCGCTCCGCCGACGGTGGCGTGCTGGTGTACACGCGCGACACCGCGACGTACCCACCCGCGCTGTTCGCGGCCCAGGGCGACGGCGGCGGCGAGCGGCAGATCGAGGCGGTCAACCGTGCGCTGCTCGCGCGCCATGCCCTGGGCGAGGTGCGCGAGTTCACGGTCAAGGGCTGGAACGGCGAGCCGGTGCAGATGTTCGTCACCTATCCGCCGCATTTCGATGCCCGGAAGAAGTGGCCGCTGATGCATTCGATCCACGGTGGTCCGCACGCGTCGCATCACGATGGATGGCATTTCCGCTGGAACGGCCAGGTGTTCGCCGGACAGGGGTACGTCGTGGCCGCCGTCAATTACCACGGCTCGTCGGGGTTCGGACAGAAATTCCTCGAGACGATCACCGGACGCTACGGCGAGAAGGAGCTTGCCGACACCGAGGCGGGCACCGATTTCCTGCTGCGCGAGGGCTGCATCGACCGCGACCGGCTGGTGGCGACAGGGGGCAGCTATGGCGGGTTCATGGTCGCGTACATGAACGGGCACACCGACCGCTATCGCGCCTATGTCTGCCACGCCGGCTGCTATGACTGGGTGAGCATGATGGCGACCGACGGCTACCGGTTCTTCGCCAAGGAGCTCGGCGCGTTCCACTGGGACGACGAGCCGCGGGTGATGCGCCAGTC
>DATGDG010000182.1:0-3941 GCA_035311025.1 Casimicrobiaceae bacterium | reverse complement strand
GTCGACAGGCCCCACAGCGCGACGACGTTTGCACCGTAGTCCCAGGCGGTACCGCGCTTGACGGCGGAGATCACGCCGGCGGGTATGCCGATCGCGAGCGCGATCGCGATGGCGAAGGCGCCGAGCTCGACGGTGACGGGGAGCTTTTCGAGGATCAGCTGCAGCACCGGCTGCTGGGTGCGCAGCGATTCCCCGAGGTCCCCGTGAAGCACCCCGCGCACCCAGTACAGGTAGCGGACCGGCAACGGCTTGTCGAGATGGAGCGTCTCGCGCAAGTGCGCGATGACCGACGGATCACGCTCCTCGCCCGCGAGGATCATCGCCGGGTCGCCGGGCAGCAGCTGCTGCAGCCCGAAGATCAGCATCGACACGAAGACGAGTGTCGGGAAGATGGTCGCGATGCGGCGGACCAGGAACGTCAGCATCGGAGAAAAGATGGCGGCATGGCGGCGGCGCGCGTTGTCTGCGCGCGGGCGCCATGCCGCTGGAAGGCGACCGGGAGACTCAGCGGAAGCGCAGGTCCTGCACGCGCACCAGCCCGTCCGGGTTCGGATGGAATCCCGTCAGCTTGTCGGTGTAGGCCCAGAGCCAGTGCCGGTGGTACAGGTAGATGATCGGCCGGTCCTTCAGCACGATCGCCGCGATCTCACCGAAGATCTTCTTGCGCTCGGCGACGTCCCCCGTCGTGCGCGAGCGCTTCAGCAGGTCGTCGACTTCGGGCTTGCAGTATCCGGCGTAGTTGAGCGGCTGCTTGCAGGCGTCGAAGCTGTAGATGTTGCCGTCGGGATCGGCGCGGCCGCTCCATGCGAGCACGTAGGCGTCGAACTGGCCCTTGTCGGCAAGGTCGAGCGACGTCGCGAATTCAGTCGACTGGATCTTGACGTCGAATCCCGCCTCCTTGGCCATCGCCTGCACGACCTGGGCGACGCGCTGCGCGTCGGCGGTCGTCGGTGTCATCAGCGTGAAGCTGGGATTCGTGACACCGGCTTCCTTCAGCAGTTCCTTGGCGCGGGCGAGGTTGCGCGCGGGAATCGGAACGTTCTTCGCGTAGAAGGGGTTGTTCGGCGCAACCCACTGGTTGCCCGGATCGGCCTCGCCGTCCATCGCGACCTGCACGATGCCGTTGCGGTCGAGCGAGAGCTCGAAAGCCTCGCGAACGCGCGGGTCGCGGCCCAGCGGGTTCTTCTGCGCGAGGTCGCTCTTGCCGACGTTGATCGTGATGCCCTGGTAGCCGATCTCGGTGATCTTGGAGACCTGCAGGTGCGAGTCGCCCTTGATCTGGGGCAGGTCGGAAGCTGCGACGCGCTCGATGAAATCGAGCTGGCCCGAACGCAGGTTGGCGAGCCGCACCGTCGAGTCGGGAATCGGCAGGTAGACGATCTTGTCGAAGTGGATCGCGGACTTGTTCCAGTAGTCGGGGAAGCGTTCGAGGACGATGCGGTCCTGTGCCACGCGCTCGACGAACTTGTACGGGCCGCCGCAGACCGGCTTGCTGCCGAACTTGTCGCCTTCGGCCTGGGCGACCTTGGGGGCCACGATCATGCCCGCGCGGTCGGCGAGCTGGGCGAGCAGCGGCGCGAACGGCGCCGAGAGATTGAGGCGCACGGTCGACGGATCGATGACGTCGACGCTCGAAACCGGCGCGAGCTCGCCGCGGCGGTTGGAGCCGGGCATCGTCTTGTGGCGCTCGATGCTGTACTTGACGGCGGCCGCGTCCATCGTCTCGCCGTCCTGGAACTTGACGCCGCTGCGCAGCTTGATCGTCAGCGCCTTGCCGTCGGCCGACCACTGGTATCCGGTGGCGAGCTGCGGGATGATGTTGAGCTTGTCGTCGATGTCGAACAGCTTGTCGCACATCGCCGAGAACACGATGCGGCCGACGAAGGTCCGCGCCAGCGTCGGATCGAGGACGTCGGGGTCCTCCGCCAGCCCGATGCGCAGGGTCTGGGCCTGCGCGACGGCGGCGGACATCATGAACAGCAGGGAAGCGAGGAGAGGCCCGAAGCGTTTGGTGGCGGTTCGCATGTTCTTTCCCGAATGGTCGTTATGGAGCGCGGACCCGCCGATGGCGTGCCCTGGCGATGGTGCCGATCGCCATTTTGGGGTAAAAGGCTAACCACATCCATTCGCCGCTTACCTTCGGATGCGGCAACAGAGAGGACGCCCACTTGGCCAAGCCCAATTTCGAGTTTCAGAAGCGCCAGAAGGAACTGGAAAAGAAGCGCAAGAAGGAAGAGAAGAAACAACGCAAACTCGATCGGGCCGCAGCGCAGCCCGCCGAGGGGGCCGAGCCCGGCGACGCCGCGGCCACGCCCGCCGAGCCCGGACTCTGAAGCGCACGGGAGCCGAGCGGGGACGCCTGCCTCGCTCAGGCAGCCTTTCGCGCCACCGTGGCAAGCCAGGGCTGCGCGTCGCGCGGCAGTCCCGGCGGGCGGTAATAGTGATCGACCAGTGTCAGCCCCGCCGATTCGAGGTGGCGGATCCACGTCGCCGGGTCGTGGTAGACGCTGTAGCGTCCGCGGTTCCAGCCTTCCTCGTCGTTGCCGCGCGGGATCGATGCGAAAAGCACGCCGCGGGGCCGTAATGCCGCGCCGAGCTCGCGCAGGACGCGCGGCAGCGCGGCGGTCGGCACGTGCTGCAGCGAGGCGTTGGCGAAGATGCCGTCGAACCGGGCCGCCGGCAGCTGCAGCGACAGGAAGTCCTGCTGCCAGACCTCGCAGCCGCCGTATTCGCGTGCCATCGCGACGAACGTCGCGGTTCCGTCGAGCCCGACCGGGACGTGTCCGCGCTCGCGAAGCGCACGAAGGTCGCGTCCCGGGCCGCAGCCGAAGTCCAGGATCGTGAACGGCGGCGTGCCTTCGATGGCCGCGAGCAGTGCGTCGAGGTTCTGGCGCACGTCGTGGTCGCGGGTGCCGTCCCAGAACATCCGCGCCCGCGTCTCGTAATCCGCGAGCGTTCCCGCCACGATCGGGGCGAAATTCTCGGGCGAGTCGCCGGCCGGGTCGCTCATGGTCTGCTCGTGCGGCGGAATTCGCGGCGTGCCGTCTCGGGGGCTGCGCGCCGAGGCCCCGGGCCACCTGCCAGCGCACGTTCGATGACGCGGATCGGATGCACGGCGTCGACGCGTCCGGTGGCGCGCGTCCCGTCGGCAATCTGGTGGCGGCAGCTGGTGCCGCCGGCGACGACCAGGGTGTCGGGGGTGGCGGCACGCACCGCCGGCAGCAGCGATGCCTCGGCCATGCGCATCGATACGTCGTAATGCGCGCTGCCGTAACCGAATGCGCCGGCCATGCCGCAGCAGCTCGATTCGATCGGCTCGACGACGAGGCCCGGGACGAGCCGCAGCATCGCGTGCGTCGCCGAAGCGGCGTCGAATGCCTTCTGGTGGCAATGCGCGTGGACCAGCGCGCGCTTCTCCGGGAGTGGCTCCAGCGCCAGCGCCAGGCGGCCCTCATCGTGCTCGCGCACCAGGAATTCCTCGATCAGCATCGCCTGCTCGCCGATCCTCTTCGCGGCTTCGGGCAGTCCCATCACGAGGAACTCGTCACGCAGCGACAGCAGGCACGACGGCTCGAGCCCGACGACCGTGGCGCCGCGCAGCACCTGCGGGGCCAGCGCGTCGACGACGCGCCTGGCTTCGCGCTTCGCCTGGTCGACGAGACCGTGCGCAAGCCAGGTCCGCCCGCAGCACAGCGCCCGCGAGGGCTCGGCATCGCCCTGCGCCGGCCTCGCGACGTCGACGCGGTAGCCGGCCGCCCCCAGCACATCGAGCGCAGCCCGCGCGTTCGCGGGCTCGAAGCGATCGGTGAAGGTGTCGACGAACAGCACGACGTCGGGCGTCGTCGCGCGTGGCGCGTCCTTGCGCCAATCCCGCAGGAACGTGTCGCGTCGCCAGCGGGGCAGCGTTCGGTGGCGCGAAATGCCTGTCAGGCGCTCGGTCA
>DATGDG010000181.1:0-3736 GCA_035311025.1 Casimicrobiaceae bacterium | reverse complement strand
GGCGATCTCGACGCGCTCCTCGAGGTCGCTGGGGTAGGGCAGGATCGCGAGGCGCGCCGCGCCGCGCGTGCTGCTGGCGGCAATGCGGATGCGCGCGTCGAGCGCGACGACGCCCGCAGCGTCGGCGAGCAGCGGATTGATGTCGAGCTCGACGATCTCCGGAATGTCGGAAACGAGCTGCGCGACCTTGACCAGCGTCAGGTCGATGGCGTCGCGGTCGGCGGCGGGACGGTCGCGATAGCCGGCGAGCAGCTTCGACACGCGCGTGCGCCCGACCAGCTCGCGCGCGAGCTTCATGTTGAGCGGCGGCAGCGCGACCGCGCGATCGCCGATCACCTCGACGGCGGTCCCGCCCTGCCCGAACAGGATCACCGGTCCGAACGCCGGATCGGTGGTCGCGCCGACGATCAGTTCGTGGGCGCCGCCGCGGCGCACCATCGGCTGCAGCGTGAAGCCGGCGATCTTCGCGTCGGGCCGGAGCCTGCCCACGCGCGCAAGCATCGCGCGTCCCGCGGCCTCGACTTCCTCGAGGGTTTCGAGATCGAGCGCGACACCGCCGACATCCGACTTGTGGCTGATGTCCGGGGACAGGATCTTGAGTGCCACCGGAAGGCCGATCGCGGTCGCGGCATCGCGGAGCCGTTCTGCCGATTCGACGATCCGCGTCTCGACGACCGGGATGCGATAGGCGGCGAGCACCTGCTTGGCGTCGGGTTCTGCGAGCAGCGCGCCGCCTCGGGCCAGCGCGGCGTCGACCACGCTGCGCACCGCTGCGACATCGGGCTCGAACTGCTCGGGGATCGACGGCGGGGTCTCGGCCGACAGACGCTGGATCCTGAAGAACTTGGCGAGTTCGAGGAACGCGCGCACGGCGGCCTCCGGCGTCACGTAATCGGGGATGCCGGCGGCGGTGAATTCGGCGCGCGCCGCGTCGAGCCCGCTGCCGCCCAGCCAGCATCCGAGCAGCATCCTCTTCGACATGGCGACGAGCGGTGCGCAGGCCTGGGCGATTGAGACGGCAGGAACGACTGCGGTCGGCGCGTGGATGAACAGCACGGCGTCGGCGGACGGGTCGGCGAGCAGCACCTCGAGCGCAGCGACGTAGCGCTCGACCGGCGCATCGCCGATGATGTCGACCGGGTTCCCGCGCGACCACGTCGCCGGCAGTCGCGCGTCGAGCTGCGCGAGGGTGTCCGCCGCCAGCGAGGCGAGCCTGCCGCCGCCTGCGATCAGCGCGTCGGTGGCCATCACCCCAGGGCCGCCGCCGTTGGTGACGATGACGAGGCGCTCGCCCGCGTAGCGCTCGGCGTGGGCGAGCGTCTCGGCGGCATCGAAGAGGTCGAGCGTGGTGTCGACGCGCAGCACCCCGGCACGCGCGAGTGCCGCATCGTAGACGTCGTCGGCGCCGGCGAGCGCGCCGGTGTGCGACGCTGCGGCTTTCGCCCCTTCGGCGACGCGTCCGGCCTTGACCGCGATCACGGGCATGCCGCGCGAGGCGGCGCGCGCGGCGCTCATGAATTTTCGCGCCTCGCGGATCGACTCGATGTACAGCAGGATCGCGGAGGTGGCGGGATCCGACGACAGGTAGTCGAGGATGTCCCCGAAATCGACGTCGGCAGCCTCGCCCAACGAGATGAAGTGCGAGAAGCCGATCCCCGACGACTGCGCCCAGTCGAGCAGCGCCGTCGTCAGCGCCCCCGACTGCGACACGAACGCCAGGCTGCCGGGGCACGCGTCGACGTGCGCGAAGCTCGCGTTGAGCGCGATCGGCGGGACGAGCAGGCCGAGGCAGTTGGGGCCGAGGATGCGCAGCACGTGCGGCCGCGCGGCGTCGAGCATCGCCTGCTCGAGGTTCCTGCCGCTCGCCTCTCGGCGCGCGGAAAGGCCGGCAGTGAGCACGATCGCCGCTTTGGTTCCCCGTTCGCCGAGTTCGGAGACGATCCGGGGAACCGTGTCGGGCGGCGTCGCGATCAGTGCCAGATCGGGAGCCTCGTCGAGGTCGGCGACGGATGCATAAGCCCGCCTGCCCATGATGCTCGCATGGGCAGGATTCACCGGATAGATCGGTCCGGCGAAACCCGACGCCAAAAGGTTGAGCATCACCACGGCGCCGATGCTTCCGGGACGCTCCGAGGCGCCGATCAGCGCAACCGAACGCGGGCGAAACAGTTTCTCGAGGTTGCGGACGCTCATATTCGAATGCAGACTGTCGGGTCGGACCGAGGACGGCGCGGCGCTCGGGGTTTCGCCGGTGCCGCGATGGCAGCGTACGCATCGAGCAGAGATGGTGCTGCCTGCCCGGCCGGTCCGGCAGTCTCACTCAAATTCGAACGGAGCACCACATGCCTCATGCAATTCGATTCAGCGCCACCGGCGGTCCCGAGGTCCTGTCCTACGAAGAGGTCGCCGTCGGCGCGCCGGGCCCCGGGGAGGCGCGCGTGCGCCACACGGCCATCGGCGTCAACTACATCGAAACCTACCATCGCAGCGGGCTGTACCCGCTGACGCTCCCGTCGGGCCTCGGCACCGAGGCCGCGGGCGTGGTCGAGGCGGTCAGCGCGGGTGTGGACTGGGTCGCGCCCGGAGATCGTGTCGCCTACTGCACGGGCCCGCTCGGCGCCTACAGCACCGAGCGGGTGATGCCCGCGGACAGGCTCGTGAAGCTGCCCGCAGCCGTCGACGACCGCAGCGCCGCGGCGCTGATGCTGAAGGGCCTGACCGTGCAGTACCTGTTCCGCCAGACATTCCCGCTCAAGGGCGGCGAGACGATCCTGTTCCATGCCGCCGCGGGCGGCGTCGGACTGATCGCATGCCAGTGGGCGCGTGTGCTGGGGGTGACGATGATCGGCACCGTCGGCTCGGATGCCAAGGCGGCGCTGGCGCGTGATCACGGTTGCGCGCACACGATCGTCTACACGCGCGAGAACTTCGTCGACCGCGTCAAGGAGATCACCGGAGGCAAGGGCGTGCCGGTCGTCTACGACGGCGTCGGCAAGGACGTGTTCCCCGCGTCGCTCGACTGCCTGATGCCGCGCGGCATGTACGTGAACTTCGGCAACGCGTCGGGCGCGGTTCCCCCGGTCAACCTGCTGCTGCTGTCGCAGAAAGGCTCGCTGTACGCGACCCGGCCCACGCTCGCGCACCATGCGAAGGACCGCGCGTCGCTCGCCTCGATGGCGGGCGAGATGTTCGCGATGGTCGAATCGGGCAAGCTGCGCGCCGACATCGGACAGACGTTCGCGTTGAAGGACGCGGCCGAGGCGCATCGCGCGCTGCAGGCGCGCCAGACGACCGGGGCGACGCTGCTGCTGCCCTGATCAGATCGAGTGGGGGTGCCACGGCGCGGCGCGCGCGAGCTCAGCGGCGCGCAGGCGGGCGCGTGGCTTCGTTGACCAGTGCGCGCGCCGCGTCGATCAGTTCCGACGCCCCCACGCCGAGCGGGCCGATGCCCTGCGCCACCAGGGCGTCGGCCGCGGCGCCGTGCAGGCAGACGCCGATGCGCATCGCGATCTCGGGCTCGATCCCTTGCGCAAGCAGCGCACCCAGGATGCCAGCGAGGACGTCGCCGGAACCTGCGGTGGCCAGCGCGGGATTCCCGCTGGCGTTGATGTCGAACGTCCCCTCGGGGCGCGCGACGATGCTGCCATTGCCCTTGAGCACCACCTGGGCGCGCAGTGTCGTGGCGAGCCGGAGCGCCGCGCCTACACGGTCAGCCTGCACTGCTGGGGTGTCGCAT
>DATGDG010000180.1:0-4052 GCA_035311025.1 Casimicrobiaceae bacterium | reverse complement strand
GGAAGAGCGTCGTCTTCCCGGCGCCGTTCGGGCCGATGACGCCCACGATCGCGCCCGGCGGGACAATGAACGAGAGATCGTCGATCAACTGCCTGTCGCCGTAGCCCTTGCTCACGTGCTTGAACTCGATGACCGCCTCGCCCAGGCGATCGGCGACCGGGATGAAGATCTCCTGCGTCTCGTTGCGCTTCTGGTGCTCGTAGCTCGACAGCTCCTCGAAGCGCGCGATCCGCGCCTTGCTCTTGGCCTGCCGCCCCTTGGGATTGCTGCGCACCCACTCGAGCTCCTTCTGCATCGCCTTGATGCGGGCGGCTTCCTGCTTCGACTCGGTCTCGAGGCGCTGCTCCTTCTGCGTAAGCCACGACGTGTAGTTGCCTTTCCACGGAATGCCGTGGCCGCGATCGAGCTCGAGGATCCACTCGGCCGCGTTGTCGAGGAAGTAGCGGTCGTGGGTGACGGCGATCACCGTCCCGGGAAACTTCTGCAGGAACTGCTCGAGCCACTCGACACTTTCGGCATCGAGGTGGTTGGTCGGCTCGTCGAGCAGCAGCATGTCGGGCTTGGAGAGCAGCAGCTGGCACAGCGCGACGCGGCGCTTCTCCCCGCCGGAGAGGTTGCCGATCTTCGCCTCCCACGCGGGCAGGCGCAGCGCGTCGGCCGCGATCTCCATCTGGACGTCGGAATTGGCGCCGGAGGCCGCGATCACCGCCTCGAGCCGCGCCTGCTCGGCGGCCAGCGCGTCGAAATCGGCATCGGGCTCGGCGTACGCAGCATAGACCTCCTCGAGGCGCGCCTTGGCCGCGAGCACCTCGCCCATGCCCTGCTCGACGGCTTCGCGCACCGTCGCGTCGGGATCGAGCGCGGGCTCCTGCGGCAGGTAGCCGATGCGCAGGCCCGGCATCGGCACCGCCTCGCCCTCGAATTCGCGGTCGACCCCGGCCATGATCCTGAGCAGGGTCGATTTGCCCGAGCCGTTGAGGCCGAGCACCCCGATCTTGGCACCCGGAAAGAACGACAGCGAGATGTCCTTCAGGATTTCGCGTTTGGGCGGGACGACCTTGCCCACACGGTTCATCGTGTATACGTATTGAGCCATTGGAATGGCGGCTGCCTGGATGCGGCCCGAAACGGGTCGACGCGGCAAGCCGGATTGATCGCGGTGAAAAGAGCGATTATCGCAGACCGGGGCAAATGCCCGACCCAGCGACGCTGCATCGGAGGACGAAGGCCCGGCCGGATCGACGGAAGACGGTGGCCGCGGGAGCGGACCGGCGAGGCGACCGGGGCTGCGCGCGGCGCGGCCGATCAGTAGCGCGGGACGCCGGGTGCCGGCTGGGCCGCGGACAATCGCGTCGGGCTAGACTCCCCCAGGCCGCCGGTCGCGCTGCTCTTCAACTCGTGGAAGCGTCGCTTGTCCGCGTCGTAGCGGGCCGCGGTCGCGGCCGCGTCCTTCTGCTTGCCGGCGATGAAAGCAGCCTGCCGCGCGAGCTCGGCGTCGATCGAGGCGAGCTCGCTCGCGATCGCCGTGGGAACGGATCTGGACCCCGAGCCGGCCTTCTGCGCCTCGAGCTGCGCTTGGCGCTTCGCGATCTGCGCGACGTAGGCCCGTGCCGACGTGATCTGGCCTTCGATCGTCGCCAATGCGCGCGCCTTGGCGAGGTCAATGTCGCTCTCGTTGGTGTAGGAGTCGAGCAGCGCACGGTCACGGCGCTCGGCGAGCATCCGCTCGCGCTCCTGCTCGCGCTTCTGCTTTTCCTGCGCTTCGCGCGCCTGCTGTTCGGCCGCCGTGGGGGCCTGCCCGATCTGCTTGACCACGACGCCTTCGCGATTCAACTGGGTGCTTGCCCGGTTGACGGCATCGGGTGGAAGCCGATCGCTGTAGTGGACGATGCCGTGTTCGTCGACCCATTTGTACAGGCCTGCGTGCGCGCCGGTCGCGACCGCCAACAGCACGACGCCGACGAGGAGGGCCGGCAGCAGCCACATCGAGCCCGCCCCCTCGGCCGCGGGAGCTCGAACGCCGCGACCCGCGTCGTCGCTGGCCGCGTCGTCGCCGATCCCGTCGAACCTTGCCAGCGCACTCATGTCGATTCCTGTCCTGTCCATCTTCCGATGCCGCGCCCGCTGCACCCTCCGTCTGCCCTCACGCCGCTCCGTAGCGTTCGCGGTACGCGGCGATTGCCGGCTGCATCGCCGACAGCTCGGCGCGATCGGCGATGAACGCCATCACGTCGTCGAGATTCGCGATCGCCACGACGGGAATGCCGTAGGTGTCGCGCACGTCCTGCACCGCCGAGGTCGCCCCCTGCCCGCGCTCCATCCGGTCCAGCGCGATCAGCACGCCCGCAGGTGTCGCGCCGTGGGCGCGGATCAGCTCGACCGATTCGCGCACCGACGTGCCCGCGGTGATGACGTCGTCGACGATCACCACCCGTCCCGCCAGCGGCGCACCAACGACCGCGCCACCCTCGCCGTGGTCCTTCGCTTCCTTGCGGTTGTAGCTGTACGGCAGGTTGTGCCCCATGGCGGCAAGCGCAATGGCGGTCGCGGCCGCAAGGGTGATGCCCTTGTACGCCGGTCCGAAGAGCTGGTCGCACCCGATACCCGATGTGAGCAGCGCCTCCGCGTAGAACTCGCCCAGTCGTCGCAGGCTTGCGCCATCGTTGAACAGGCCCGCATTGAAGAAATACGGACTCTTGCGCCCCGCCTTGGTCACAAACTCCCCAAAACGAAGCACGTCGCGTGCCAATGCGAACTCAAGGAACTGCTGGCGAAAGTCGGTCATGGGCTGCGGGCGGCGCGGGAGCGGGGCGGGCGCCGAGTATAGCGTTCCGTCCGGCGCCCGCTTTCCGACGCTGCGGTAAACTCGCGCCCTTTTCGCGGCGAGCAGATGCGGATCATCACCCTCAACGTCAACGGACTGCGTTCAGCCGAGCGCAGGGGTTTCGCGCGCTGGCTCGCGCGCGCCGAGCCCTGGGATGTCGTCTGCGTGCAGGAGATCAAGTGCCTGCCCGACGACGTGCCGAAATCGCTGGCGGCACCGCGCGGATCGCACGCCGCGTTCCATCCGGCCGAGCGCAAGGGCTATGCCGGTGTCGCGCTGTATTCGAAAGTCCCGGCGCCGGTGCGTGCAGGCTTCGGGCATCCCGAATTCGACGCCGAGGGACGTTATCTGCAGGCCGATTTCCGCGACGTCTCGATCGTGAGTCTCTACCTGCCGTCGGGTTCCAGCGGCGAGCACCGGCAGGCCTCCAAGTTCCGCTTCCTCGACGCCTTCCTGCCGCACCTCGCCGGGCTCGTGGAGAGCGGCCGCGAGGTGATCCTCTGCGGCGACTGGAACATTGCGCACCAGCCGATCGACCTTCGCAACTGGCGCAGCAACCAGAAGAACTCGGGATTCCTGCCCGAAGAGCGCGCGTGGCTCACGCGGGTGTTCGACGAGCTCGGCTTCGTCGACGTCTTCCGGCGCCTCGACCCGCGCCCGGAGCAGTACACGTGGTGGTCCAATCGCGGGCAATCCTGGGTGAAGAACGTCGGTTGGCGCATCGACTACCAGGTCGCGACGCCGGGCGTCGCGTCGGCCGCGCGCGCGACGTCGATCTACAAGAACCGCCGCTTCTCCGATCACGCACCCCTTGTCGTCGACTACGACTTCGAGCTTCGCTGAACGACCGGGGATACCCGTTCCCTGCTCCGCCTTCCGCGCGAAACGCCTGCCTGCACGATGATCCGCATCTCCAACCTGACCCTCGCGCGGGGCAGCAAGCGACTGCTCGAAGGGGCGAACCTGACCGTGCACGTCGGCCACAAGGTCGGCATCGTCGGCGCCAACGGCTGCGGCAAGTCGAGCCTGTTCGCGGCGATCCGCGGCGAGCTCCTGCCCGACGCAGGGTCGATCGACCTGCCGTCCCGGTGGACACTCGCCCACGTCGCGCAGGAAACACCGGCCGTCGCGCTGCCGGCGATCGAATTCGTGCAGGACGGCGACCGTGAGCTGCGCGACATCGAGCGTTCGCTCGCGGCGGCCGGCGCGGCGCACGCGCACCCGACAG
>DATGDG010000179.1:0-9496 GCA_035311025.1 Casimicrobiaceae bacterium | reverse complement strand
CGCGATCAGCGGGCCCTGGAGCACCTGGAAAGTCCACGCAACCCGCGCATTCGCGGCGGAGCGCGCGATCAGGCCTTCGATGCGCGCAGCCTCGACGCGCAGCGCGCGCTCGATTTCGTCGGTCGCGAACCTGCGCTTGGCACCGGTCAGCGTGCTGGTCTCGACGACGAAAGGCAGGCGCGCCAGCCGGAAGAGATTGGCGTCCTCGATGAATATGCCCTCCAGGGAGGACCCGGTCGCGACGGCGAGCCCGATGCCCGCCTCGATGGCGAAGTCCGCATCACAGCTCGATTCGGTGGCGATCAGCACGCGCGACGGACGCGGTCGGCGGCCGGCGGGCGAGTTCGGGCTCATCTGCGTCGGCCCCGGGCCCCGGCGGGCCCGCGCCCGACTGCCGGGGTCACGCCGAACGACTGGCGGATCGTCGAGTATTGTTCGAGGCGCTCGGCGACGGCGCGATTGACCGAACCTGCGGGATACTCACCGAGCGGCGAGCGCTCGCCGGCGGGCACGCCGGTGAGGATCTCGATCGCCTCGTCGACGCTCGACGCCGCATAGACCTGGAACTCGCCGCGTCCGGCGGCTTCGACGACATCGTCGCGCAGCATCAGGTTCTTGACGTTGGCACGGGGAATCACGACGGCGTGGACGCCGGCACCGTGCGCCTTGCACACGTCGAAGAAGCCTTCGATCTTCTCGTTGACCGCGCCGATCGGCTGCAGGTCACCGTGTTGATTGACCGACCCGGTGATGGCGACCGACTGGCGGATCGGAATTCCGGCAAGCGAGGACAGCAGGGCGCAGAGCTCCGCCGCCGACGCGCTGTCGCCCTCGACTTCGGAATAGACCTGCTCGAACACGATGCTCGCGCGCAGCGAGTGCGGATTCCTCGCCGAAAAGCGGGCCGCGAGGAACGACGAGAGGATCAGCACGCCCTTGGAGTGGATCGGGCCGCCGAGCTGCACCTCGCGTTGCACGTCGATGATCTGCCCGTCGCCGATGCGCGTGCTGGCGGTGATGCGCGTCGGATGGGCGAAGACCTTGCCGCCGACCGAGAACGCCGCCAGGCCGTTGACCTGCCCGGCCTTGCTGCCCTCGGTGTCGATCATCAGCGTGCCGCGCAGGATCGACTGCTGCATCTGTTCCGAGATTCGCCCGGCGCGGGCCCGCTGCTCGTCGATGGCAGCGTCGACGTGCTCGCGGTCGATCTCGCGATGGCTGCGATGGCGGGCGATGAAATCGGCTTCGGTCAGCAGGTCGACCAGGCTCTGCATGTGGGCCGACAGGCGCTCGTTGTCCTCGATGTCCCGTGCCCTCTGCTCGATGACGCGCGACACCGCGGCGCGGGTCAGCGGCAGCAGCGCCTGCCGACGCCCGATCGTCGCGATCAGGCGGGCACACAGCACCTGGTTCGTGTCGCTGCTCTCGACCTCGTCGTCGAAGTCGACGGCGACCTTGAACAGCTCGCCGAAGTCCGGGTCGTAGTCGAACAGCAGCTGGTACCAGATGCGCTCGCCGAAGAGCACGACCTTGACGTCGAGGGGTATCGGCTCCGGCTCGAGGGAGATCGTGCTGACCAGGCTGTACATCTGGGCCAGCGAGTCGATGCGCAGGCTGCGGGTGGTCAGTGCGCGCTTCAGACCCTCCCAGGCGAAAGGCTGGGTCAGCAGCTTGTGGGCGTCGAGCAGCAGGTATCCGCCGTTGGCGCGGTGCAACGCTCCGGCCTTGATCAGCGTGAAGTCGGTGATCAGCGCGCCGAACTGGGCGATGTGCTCGATCCGGCCGAGCAGGTTCTGGTAGGTCGGGTTGTCCTCGAAGACCAGCGGAGCGCCTTCGAGCTGCTCATGGTCGAGCAGCAGGTTCACCTCGTAGCGTCGGAACGACGGGGGTTGCATGTCGGGTCCGCCGGTCGGCTGCCCTTGCAGCTCGCTCGCGCGCCGGAAATCGTCGATGTTCTCGATGACGTCGTGCTCGACCGCCGCCAGATGCGTGAGGACCGCGGGCAGGTCGGCGTAGCGCTGCTTCAGGTCCTCGGTCAGGACCCCGACGGTCGAGCGCGCGACGTCGCGGTTGAGCTCGCGTACGCGCTCGCGCTGTTTCCTGCGCGAGCGCAGCGCCTCGTGGATCAGCTGGTCGAGACGCTCCTGCAGCGTCGCCATCGACTTCTCGATCGCCGCCTGGCGCTCGGGCGGCAACGCCTCGAACTGCTCGGTCGTGAGAACCTCGCCGTCCTTGGTGGGCGCCAGCGAGAATCCGGTCGGGGTCCGGATCAGCGCGATGCCGTCACTCGCCGCGACACCCGTGAGGCGCGACAGCGCCTGCTCGTTGCGCTCGGCGATCTCGGCGTTGATCTGCTCGATCCGCGCGCGGTACTCGTCGCTGTCGAAGGCACCGGGGATCGCCGCAAGCAGATCTTCGATCAGCCTGCGCATGTCGGCACGCAGCGCGGCGCCGCGCCCGGCGGGCAGCCGCAGCGCGCGCGGCTCGTGCGGATGCTCGAAATCGAACACGTAGCAGCAGTCGGGAGGCCGCGCCTGGGTGACGGCCTGCCGCCCGATCATCTCGCGCAGCAGCGTCTGCTTGCCCGCCCCCGAGGGGCCGAGGACGAACAGGTTGTAGCCGGGTCGCCCGATCCCGATGCCGAATTCGGTCGCCTGTCTCGCGCGCTCCTGGCCAAGCGGTTCGGAAAGATCGTCGAGGGTGTCGGTCGTCTCGAATGGCAGGGAAGCGAGATCGCAGCTGCGACGCAGTTGCGAAACCGGCAGCAGGATCGTCTCGGGGGTCAAGGTCAAGCCGGATGAGGGTGTCCGCATTGGGACAGGGTCGGCTCATCCTAGCCGTCGCGGGTCGGCGGGGGTTGACCGAAGTCAAACGGCTTCGCGATGCGCCGGCACCGATCCGGGGCCGAGTCAGGTGTGACGGTCGATCTCGGCGGCCAGCGTCTGCAGTGCGGCGGAAATCTCGACTTCGTAGGTCTCGACCGGGTCGAGGGAGGAAAACCGCTCCGGCAGGGCCGCGACCTGCGCCTGCGCGCGCGACCGCGACGCCGCGAGGGTCGGCAGCGCCTCGACGAGCCGGCCGTTGCGCATCACCGGCGCGAGCAGCGCGAGTCCGCTGCCGGTCTCGTCGGCGAGACGCAGCGTGTCGCGCCGGAACGAACCATCGGAGGCGACGTGGCGCCACACCTGCTTGCGTCCCGGCCACGTGGCCTTGCCCTCGGAACGCTTGCGTCGCGCCCGACCCTCGTATTCCTGAAGTTTGTACGCGCAGTCGAGATAGGGTGCGTCGGCCGACGTGTTCATCCGCGTGCCGATGCCGAAACCATCGATGGGTGCGCGCTGTTCGACGAGGTCGTGCAGCCGGTATTCGTCGAGGTTGCCGCTCGCGAAGATCGTGACCGAGGGCAGTCCCGCCGCGTCGAGGATCGCGCGCACGCGCCGCGCGTGCTCGCCGAGGTCTCCGCTGTCGATGCGCACGCCCTTGACCGATATGCCCCGCGTCGCGAGCCGCCCGGCGAGGGCGACGACCCGCTGGGCGGCCCGTTCGGTGTCATAGGTGTCGATCAGCAGGATCGCATTGTCGGGCTGTGCGAGCGCGAAGCGCTCGAAGGCCTCGGTCTCGTCGGCATGCGCCTGCACGTAGGAATGGGCCATCGTGCCGTACACCGGGATGCCGAAGCTTCGTCCCGCTTCGGTCGTCGCCGTGCCGCTGAATCCGGCGACATAGCAGGCCCGCGCCGACAGCAGCGCCGCCTCCGCGCCGTGCGAACGTCGCAGGCCGAAATCGACCAGCAGGCGCCCTGGGGCGGCCAGCACCGAGCGGACGGCCTTGCTCGCGACCAGGGTCTGGTAATGGACGAGGTTCATCACCCGGCTTTCGACGAGCTGTGCCTCGCGCATCGGCGCGACGATGCGCAGGACCGGCTCGTCGGCGAAGAACACGCTGCCCTCGGGCATCGCGTCGATGTCGCCGGTGAAGCGCAGATCGGAGAGCGAATCGAGGAACGCCGGGGCGAAGCGACCCGTCGACGCGAGCCACGCGAGATCTTCGTCGTCGAAACGAAGCTCCAGCAGGTAGTCGACGACCTGCGCGAGCCCGGCGGCGACCAGGAAGTTGCGCGAGCGTGGCAGCGCCCGGATGAACAGCTCGAACACCGCGCAGCCGTTCATCCGCTCGGCATGGTAGGCCTGCAGCATCGTCAGTTCGTAGAGATCGGTGAGCAGGACTGAGCTGGCCATGTGCGGTTCCACGAGGTGACGAGTCAGTATAAAGTCTCCGGCGAGGACCACCGGGGGAGACTTGGCCTGGGAACACTTCGCGCACGGCGCCGACATCGGCGTGCGGGGCATCGGTGCGACGCAGGCCGAAGCCTTCGAGCAGGCCGGGCTTGCGCTGACGGCGGTGGTTGCGGACCCGGCCCGCATCGCCGCGCAGATCCCGGTCGACCTGCACTGCGACGCGCCGGACCTCGAGCTGCTGTTCGCCGACTGGCTCAATGCGGTGATCTACGCGATGGCGACGCACGGCCTGCTGTTCAGCCGCTTCGAGATCTCCATCGACGGACATGCGCTGACGGCGAGGGCCTGGGGCGAGCACGTCGATCGCGAACGCCATCAGCCGGCGGTCGAGATCAAGGGCGCGACCTACACCGCGCTGTCGGTCGGGCAGCGCAGCGATGGCACCTGGGTGGCCCAGTGCGTCGTCGACGTGTGAGAGGCGGCTGACGATGGATCCCGCGCGACTCGTCCGGATCGACGAATGCCAGTGGCAGCTGCCGATGGCCGGGGCGATGCGCGTCCCGGGAGTGATCTACGCCGACGAGGCGCTGATCCGCGACATGGACGACAAGGTTCCCGAGCAGGTCGCCAACGTCGCGATGCTGCCGGGAATCGTCAAGGCGTCGTTCGCGATGCCCGACGCGCACTGGGGCTATGGATTCCCGATCGGCGGCGTCGCCGCCTTCGACCCCGATGCAGGGGGTGTCGTCTCGGCGGGCGGTGTGGGCTTCGACATCTCCTGCGGCGTGCGCATGCTTCGGACCGGCCTCACGTTCGCGCAGGTCGAGCCGGCCAGGCGCGTGCTCGCCGACACCCTGTTCGAGCGGATTCCAGCCGGGGTCGGCAGCACTGGGTCGCTGCGCCTGTCGGGCGACGAAATGGACGCGATGCTGCGCGGCGGCGCGAGCTGGGCGATCGCGCAGGGCTACGGCACCCCGGAGGACCTCGAGCGCATCGAGGAGCGCGGCAGGATGGCGGGTGCCGATGCGCGCCAGGTCTCCGATGCGGCCAAGCGCCGCCAGCGCGACGAAATGGGAACCCTCGGTTCGGGCAATCACTATCTCGAGGTGCAGCGCGTCACCGACATCTACGACGGGGCGATCGCCGACGCTTTCGGCCTTGCGGTGGACGACGTCGTGGTCAGCATCCACTGCGGGTCGCGGGGACTCGGGCACCAGATCGGGACCGAGTTCCTGCGCGAGATGGCGATCGCCGCCAGGGATGCCGGCATCGTCCTGCCGGACCGCGAGCTCGCCTGCGCGCCACTGCGGTCGGCGCTCGGCCAGCGCTACCTCGGCGCGATGCGTGCGGCGATCAACTGTGCGCTCGCCAACCGCCAGATCCTGACCCACATGACGCGGCGCGCCTTTCGCGCCGTGCTGCCGGCGGCGAGGCTCGACCTGCTCTACGACGTGTCGCACAACACCTGCAAGCTCGAGAGTCACGTCGTCGACGGCAGGAAGCGCGAGCTCTACGTGCATCGCAAGGGCGCGACCCGCGCATTCGGTCCTGCGCATCCGGACCTGCCGCTCGCGTTCTACGCGACCGGCCAGCCGGTGCTGATCGGCGGCAGCATGGGGACCGCTTCCTACGTCCTCGCCGGGACGCAGCGCGGCGCAAAGGAGGCGTTCGCGTCCGCCTGCCACGGAGCCGGTCGGAGCATGAGCCGGCACGAGGCGACGCGCAAATTCGGCGGCCGCAAGGTCGTCGACGATCTTGCAGCGCGCGGCATCGTCGTCCGCAGCCCGTCGATGCGGGGCGTCGCGGAAGAAGCGCCCCTTGCCTACAAGGACATCGCGGCGGTCGTCGACGCGGCCGATCGGGCCGGGCTCGCACGCAAGGTGGCGCGCGTCGCGCCGATCGCGTGCATCAAGGGCTGAGCGTCGCCCGCAGCCTTTCCGGCGAGCCCCGCAGTTGCCGGAGTCGACGCTAACGGGGCTTGCGCGGGCGTCGCAGCAGCGGCAGCAGATCGGACAGGGTTCGCGTGTTCAGCACGTCGTTGCGCCCGAGCCAGCCGCGCCGCGCCTGCCCGATCCCGAAGCGCAGGTTCGCGTACTCCTGCGTGCGATGGGCGTCGGAATCGATGGCGACCCGCACCCCTTCATCCCGACACATCCTGCACCAGGTGTCGGTGAGGTCGAGCCGCTCGGGATGGGCGTTGAGTTCGAGATGCACGCCGGTGGCCTTCGCCTTGCGCAGGACCTGCAGCATGTCGACATCGTAGGGCTCGCGTTCTCCGATCAGCCGTCCGCTGGGATGCGCGAGCACGCTCACCTGCGGATTGTCGAGCGCGCTCAGGATGCGCCGGGTCTGCCGGGCGCGGCTCAGGTTGAAATGGCTGTGGACGGCCGCCACGACGATGTCGAGCGGCGCGAGTGCCTCGTCCGGCAGATCGAGCGTGCCGTCGTCGAGGATGTCGACCTCGATGCCGCGCAATACGCGGATGCCGCGAAGCCGGCGGTTCAATGCCTCGATCGCCGCAGCCTGACGGGCAAGGCGCGGCGGGTCGAGACCATGCGACATCGTCTGCCGCCGCGAATGTTCGGTGATCGCGACGTACTCGAAACCCAGCGCGCGCGCAGCCTCGACCATCTCCTCCAGGCTGTTCCTGCCGTCGGTCGCATCGGTGTGCACGTGGAGGTCGCCGCGGAGGTCCCGGAGCTCGACCAGCGCGGGCAGGCGGCCGGTGCGAGCTGCCTCTATCTCGCCGCGATCTTCGCGCAACTCCGGCGATATGAACGGCAAACTGACGGCGGCGTACACCGATTCCTCGGTAGTCCCGGCGATGCGTCGCGCGCCCTTGAACACGCCGTACTCGTTGATCTTGAGGCCCCGTTCCTGGCCGAGGCGGCGCAACGCGATGTTGTGCGCCTTCGATCCGGTGAAATAGAGCAGCGCTGCCCCGAAGCTGTCGGCGGGAACGACGCGCAGGTCGACCTGCAAGCCGCCGCGCAGGCGCACGCTGGCCCGGGTCGAGCCACGCGCCGTCGTCTGCTCGACCTCCGGATAGCCAACGAAGCGATCGACGATGGCGCGTCCGTCGGCGCCGGTCGCGAGGACGTCGAGGTCGCCGACGGTTTCGCGCATGCGTCGGAAACTCCCCGCGACGACGACTCGGTCGACACCAGGGAGGCGCTGCATCCAGTTCACGAGTGCATCGGCATACTCGGCCGCGACGGCGAGCTTGATCCGGCGTTCCTTCGAGAGCTGCGCCGCCACCGCCAGCTCGATGCTTTGCTGGGTCTTTGGGCCGAAGCCGTGCAGCGCCTCGATGCGTCCGTCGCGGGCCGCGCGGAGCACCTGCCCGGGGGTCTCCACGCCGAGGTCGTGCCACAGCGCGCGGACCCGCTTCGGGCCGAGGCCCGGCACCTTGAGGAGCTCGGTGATCGAGGCCGGCATGTCGCTGCGCAGGTGGTCGAGCAGGTCGCAACGGCCGGTCAGTGCGAGTTCGCGGATCTTGCCTGCGAGGTCTGCGCCGACGCCCGGGAGACGAGGCAGCGCTTCCCCGCGCTCGAGCATGGACTTCAGGTCGCGCTGGAATTCGCCGATCGTCCGCGCGGCGTCACGGTACGCCCGGACCCGAAACGGATTGGCATCCTGGATCTCCAGCCGGTCGGCGATTTCGTCGAGGGCCGTGGCGATCAGCAGGTTCTGAAGTGGCATGGGGTCGGACTTCCGGGGCCGATTGCGCGTCGCGCCGCTAGGGCGAGGGCGCCTGCATGGACTCCTGCCCGGCCTGGCGCCGCACCGGATTCGCGTTGGCGCGATCGCTGACGACGCTGCCGTCGACGAGCTCGACGATGCGATCGCAGCGACGGGCGAGTCGAGGATCGTGCGTGACGATCAGGAATGTCGTGTGCAGGCCCTCGTTGACCGAACGCAGCAGGTCGAAGACAGCGTCGGCGGACTGGGTGTCGAGGTTGCCGCTGGGTTCGTCGGCCAGCACCAGCGTGGGTCGCATCGCCAGTGCGCGGGCGATGGCGACGCGCTGCTGCTGTCCGCCCGACAGGTCGTCGGCGTTGTGGTCCTGCCAGGGAGCGAGCCCGACCTGATCGAGTAGCGCCGCGGCCGTCTGGCGCATCTGTGCATCGGGCCGCCCGCGGGCGGCCAGCATCGGCATCATGACGTTCTCCAGCGCCGTGAATTCGGGCAGCAGGTAGTGATACTGGAACACGAAGCCGATCGTGCGTCCACGCAGCCGCGTCAGCTGCCGGTCATCGAGGCTGCCGGACTCCGCGCCGGCGATCCGGACCGTTCCGGCGGTCGGCCGGTCGAGCAGGCCGATCAGGTTGAGCAGTGTGCTCTTGCCCGATCCCGACGGTCCGATGAGTGCTGCGAATTCGCCGCGCGCGAGCTCGAGGTCGATGCCGTGCAGCACCTCGAACTCGGCGGCGGTGCCCACGCCATAGGATTTCCTCACCCCCGAAAGCTGCAGGACCCGGTCGTCGGGGCCTCGGGCCTCAGCCACGGATCGCCACCACCGGGTCGAGCCGCGCGGCGCGTCGCGCCGGCACCATCGCCGCCAATATGCCCACCAGCGTCGCGCCAGCCGCCGCATAGAGGAAGAGCCGCGGCTCGAAATTGACGACGAACATCGGCGTGCCGTCCGGATTGCGCGCGATGCCCCGCCAGAAGTTCACGAACACGAAACCGAGCAGCGATCCGCAGAGCGAGCCGGCGAGTCCCATCAACGCGCCCTGGATCAGGAACAGCCGCAGGATCTGCCCGCGGCTGGTTCCCATCGCGCGCAGGATCCCGATCTCTCGCGATTTCTGCACGACCGAGACGACCAGCACGCTGGCGATGCCCAGCGCTGCGGTCAGCGCGACGAAGAATCGTATGAAGTTGTTGGAGAGCGTCTGCGCGGATATTGCCGAGAAGAACTGCTCGTTGGTCTTGATCCAGCTGTCCGCCTGGAGACCCGTCTGGGCGTGGATCGTCTGCGCGACGCGCTCGGCGATGAACGGGTCGGCCACGTTGATCTCGAGGCTCGTGACCCCGCCGGCGACGTCGAGCAGGCTCTGCGCGACGCGCAGCGTGACATAGACATTGCGCGAGTTGACCCCCTTGTTGCCGAAGTCGAACAGTCCGGCGACCTGGAGCGTCTGCGCAGCGCCGGAAGCGGTCGTGACGCGGAGCTTGTCGCCGATCTTCGCGCCGAGATCGTCGGCGAGGTTGGTGCCGATCAGGATGTCCGACGCAGTGAGGTTCGCGGTTCC
>DATGDG010000178.1:0-2107 GCA_035311025.1 Casimicrobiaceae bacterium | reverse complement strand
CCCGGGCGCACCAGGATGTTGCCCGGGTGCATGTCGGCGTGAAAGAAGCCGTCGCGGAACACCTGGGTGAAGAAGATCTCGACGCCTGCGCGGCCCAGGCGCTTCAAGTCGATGCCGGCCGTGGTCAGCTCGCCGATGCGGCCGATCGGGATGCCCGCCATCCGCTCCATCACGAGGACCTCGGTCGCCGTCCAGTCCCAGTGGATCCCGGGAACGAGCAGCAGCGTCGATCGCAGGAAGTTGCGGCGCAGCTGCGAACAGTTGGCCGCTTCGCGCATCAGGTCGAGCTCGCCGTGGATCGTCTTGTCGAACTCGGCGACGACGTCGAGCGGGCGCAGGCGCTTGCCCTCGCTCCACAGGCGCTCGACCAGCGCAGCTCCCGTCTGCATCAGTGCGAGATCGTGCTCGATCACCTCGGCAATTCGCGGCCGCAGCACCTTGACGGCGACGGGCGTTCCGTCGGGGAGCTCGGCGAAGTGCACCTGGGCGACCGAGGCGCTCGCCACCGGCGTCAGGTCGAACGACTTGAAGACCTCGGCGAGCGGCTTGCGGAACACGCGCCTGATCGTCGCCTCGACCTCGGCGGACGGGAATGGCGGCACGCGATCCTGGAGCAGCGCGAGCTCGTCGGCGATGTCGGCCGGCAGAAGGTCGCGCCGCGTCGACAGCATCTGTCCGAACTTGATGAAGATCGGGCCCAGGTCCTCGAGGGCGCGCCGCAGCCGCACCGCCTTGGGCGCGGTCAGATCGCGCCAGAACAGGGTGCCGCGGACCAGCGGGCGCAGCGGGCGCAGGCGCGGGTGGTCGAGCGCGAAGTCGTCGAGACCGTGCTTGAGCGCGACAATGACGATCCGGGCGAGGCGACCAAGCCGCATCCCCTATTCTAACGGGGCGCATGCGGCTACGACGTTCAGGGCCTCGACGGCCGTCCGGTCATTTGCGCGGGCGTGCGCCCGCGAGCATCATTGCGTGCCGCGGGTGCCGACGATGCGCAGGCGCGCCTCCAGCGCGGCAATGCGGGCGTCGAGCGTACCGACGCGCGAATCCAGCGCCCGGCCCTGCTCGGCGAACTCGCGCAGGTCGGCAGGATGCGCGAGCAGCTGTGCTTCGTCGCGCGCATAGCTGCCGACGTTCGCGACCATGCGAGACGCGACGTATTCGGGCATTGCGAGCATCCGGCGCCCTGCCTCGGCGACGCGCTGGCCGACGACCGGGCCCAGTGCCCGCGCGAACAGCTTTTCGACGAACCAAGGCAGCGTCGCGGCGATATCCTTCAGCGCAGCGCCCAGCTGCAGGTCCCCTTCCTCGACCACGAATTCGTTCCAGCGCCGGGGATCGGCGAGGAAAGGCGCGAGGTCGAGGGGTGACAGCGACAGGGTGAGGTCCGCGGCGGCGGCGGCCGGCGCGGATTCGAGCACCCCCCCGGCGTCGATGCGAAAACCGGCCGCCACCGGGCCGGTGCGAATGCTGAACGTACGTCCCGCGTAGGCGGCGAGGCGCTCGCGCGCCCACGGTTCGCCGGCCAGCGCACGATTCACCGCGGCATCGAACAGGGTCATCGACGGCACCATGTCAGCGGCAACCGCAGGCTGCCTCCATCACGCGAACTGCTGGATCCCGGCGGGGTGACGCTGCGCTCCATGGCGAGGCTCTGCGGCCGTTGCCTTCGCTGCGATGGCTACCAGACGCGGCCGACGTGCAGCGCCACGATGCCCGCCGCGAGATTGTGGTAGTCGACGCGATCGAAGCCGGCCTGCTCCATCATCGACTTCAACTGCTCCTGGTCGGGATGGACGCGGATCGACTCGGCCAGGTAGCGGTAGCTCGCCTCGTCGTTGGCGACGACGCGGCCGATGCGCGGCAGGATGTTGAAGCTGTACCAGTCGTAGGCGCGCGCCAGCGGCGGGGCGATGCGCGAGAACTCGAGCACCAGCGCGACGCCGCCGGGGACGAGCACGCGCCGCATCTCGGTGAGCGCACGCTCCTTGTGCGTGACGTTGCGCAGGCCGAAGCCGATCGAGACGCAATCGAAGCTGCGGTCGCGAAACGGCAGGGCCTCGGCATTGCACTGGACCGTCGGCAGCAGGACGCCGGCGTCGAGCAGCTT
>DATGDG010000177.1:0-1638 GCA_035311025.1 Casimicrobiaceae bacterium | reverse complement strand
GGCCCAGAACGGACGCGAGGCGCTCGACATTCTCCATGCCGTTGCCGCCGACCTCGTCCTGACCGACATCCACATGCCGGGGATGGACGGCATCGAGCTGGCCCAGCATTTGCTCAAGTTTCCGCGCCCGCCCGTCGTGATCTTCACGACGGCATTCCACGAGCACGCACTGGCCGCGTTCGACGTCAACGCCGTGGACTACCTGGTCAAGCCGGTGCGGGTCCAGCGATTGCTCGCTGCCTTGCAGAAGCTGCCGCGTTTGAAGCCCATGACCGCAGAAAAACTCACCCAACTGCCCGCATCGGCCCGACGTTTCCTGTCGGTCACCGAGCGCTCGCGCGTGGTCCTCGTCCCGCTCGAGGAGATCGTCTACCTCAAGGCCGAGCTCAAGTACATCACGATCCGCACCGCGGAACGCGAGTACCTGCTGGAGGAGTCGCTGACCAGGCTCGAGCAGGAATTCGGCGCGCGCTTCGTCCGCGTGCACCGCAACTGCCTGGTCGCCCGGGATTCCATCCGCGGTTTCGAGCGGCGCGCCAACGACGATGGCGATGCGCACTGGGAAGTGCTGCTGCACGGCATCCCCGAGACCCTTCCGGTCTCGCGGCGCCAGCAATACGTGGTCCGCGAGCTCGGTCGCGAGGTCGTGAACGGCGCGGCGGCCTGATCGCCAGGGGGCGCGCGCCGCTGCGCGCGCGAGGGTGGGGTAAACTTCGCGCGGCTTCACCAGCCCGCTCCTCGCCGACTCCACCGACCCACCCGATGCGCACGCTGATCTGCGGTTCCCTCGCTTTCGACACCATCATGGTGTTCCCGGATCGCTTCGGGCGGCACATCCTGCCCGAGCAGACGCACATGCTGTCGGTGGCGTTCCAGATCTCCGACATGCGCCGGGAGTGGGGCGGCTGCGCGGGCAACATCGCCTACAACCTGCAGGCGATCGGCGGCAGCCCGGTGGTGATGGGGACGCTGGGCCACGACGGCAGCGCCTACCGCGACCGCTTCTCGTCGCTGTCGATCGCGACCGACGGCCTCGCCGTGATCGACGACGCGTACACGGCCCAGGCCTTCATCATCACCGACCTCGACGACAACCAGATCACCGCCTTCCACCCGGGGGCCATGAACGCGTCGCACGTGAATCGCGTCGACGACGTGCTCGACATCGGGCTCGGCATCGTCGCGCCCGACGGCAAGGAAGGCATGCAGGCGCATGCCGCCCAGTTCGCGGCGTCGAGGATCCCGTTCCTTTTCGATCCCGGGCAGGGCCTGCCGCTGTTCAGCGGCCCCGAGCTGGCCGAGCTGATCGAGCGCGCGACCTATCTCGCCGTCAACGATTACGAGGCGAAGCTGCTCTCCGAGCGCACCGGCTGGTCGATCGCCGAGATTGCCGAGCGCGTCGACGCGCTGGTCGTCACGCTGGGGGGCGAGGGATCGGTGATCCACGCCGGCGGTGGGACCTACGCGATTCCTCCGGTGCGTCCGGAAGCAATCGTCGATCCGACCGGTTGCGGCGACGCCTATCGCGCGGGCCTGCTCTACGGCATCGCGCAGGGCTGGGACTGGCAGGCCACCGGCAACCTCGCCTCGGTCATGGGCGCGCTGAAGATCGCGAGCCGTGGCGGGCAGAACCACCCG
>DATGDG010000176.1:0-2713 GCA_035311025.1 Casimicrobiaceae bacterium | reverse complement strand
GACGCGAAGGGCGTGACGCTGACGCCGCTCGCCCGGACCCTCGACGCCGCGGGCTGCCACTACGCGTTCGTCGACGTCCGCATCGATGCGGCCACGCACCAGGCGGCGATCACCGTCAGGGCCCCCGACCAGGCACCGCCGCAGGACCTCTCAGGCATCATCGCCGCGGGGGCGAACTGGTGGCCGCTGCAGATGGCGCGCGAGCTCGACGACGCGATCCTCGAGCTGCGCACCAATCACCCGAGCGTCGGGACCTGGCTGCTCAGGACCGAAGGCGATATCGATTCGGTCGTCGCCGCCGACGCGTCGCTGGCCAAACACCGCGATCACTGGTTCGTGCGCGAGACGCTGGGCATGCTGCGCCGGACGCTCGCGCGCCTCGACGTCAGCTCGCGCTCGCTGTTCGCGCTGGTCGAGCCCGGCTCGTGCTTCGCCGGGACGCTGCTCGAGCTCGCCCTTGCGGGGGACCGCTGCTACATGCTGGCACTTCCCGACGGCGACGCGGATGCGCCGGCGCTCGCGCTGTCCGAGCTCAATTTCGGCGCCTATCCGCGCGTCGACGGCCTGTCCCGGATCGATGCCCGCTATTACCGGGAGGACGACGCGATCGCCCGGGTGAAGCGCGCGCAGGGGCGCAGGATCCTCGCTGCCGAGGCCCTGGACCTGGGCCTGGTGACGGCGACGCCGGACGACCTCGACTGGAAGGACGAGATCCGCATCGCGCTGGAAGAGCGCCGCGCGATGTCGCCCGACGCCCTGACCGGCATGGAAGCCAACCTGCGCTTCGGCGTCGCCGAGACGATGGAGACCCGCGTGTTCGGGAGGCTGTCCGCCTGGCAGAACTGGATCTTCATCCGGCCCAATGCCGTCGGCGAGCACGGCGCCCTCAAGTGCTTCGGCACCGGCAACAAGGCGCAGTTCGACTGGGAGCGGGTCTGACCGCAGCGGCATTGCCACGCGAGGCGGATCCGACCATGGATTGCGAAGTGATCAGGAGAACCCGATGAGCATCGATTACAGCCAGAAGATCCCCAACAACGTCGATCTCGCGACGGACCGGTCGCTGCAGCGCGCTCTGGAGCAGTGGCAGCCGGATTTCATCGACTGGTGGCGCGAACTCGGCCCGGTCGGGTCGCAGAACCACGAGGTGTACCTGCGCACCGCCGTCAGCGTCGATCCGGGCGGCTGGGCGCACTTCGACTACGTGAAGATGCCCGAGTACCGCTGGGGCATCTTCCTCAATGCGCCGGTGGCCGACGGGAAGATCCATTTCGGCGAGCACAAGGGCGAGGCGGCCTGGAACGAGGTCCCCGGCGAGCACCGGGCGAACCTGCGGCGCATCATCGTTGCCCAGGGCGACACCGAGCCGGCCTCGGTCGAGCAGCAGCGCCACCTCGGGCTCACCGCTCCGTCGCAGTACGACCTGCGCAATCTGTACCAGGTGAACGTCGAGGAGGGCCGCCACCTGTGGGCGATGGTCTACCTGCTGCACCGCCATTTCGGGCGCGACGGGCGCGAGGAGGCCGACGCGATGCTGCATCGGCACTCGGGCGATCCGAACAATCCGCGGATCCTCGGCGCCTTCAACGAAAAGACGCCCGACTGGCTGTCGCTCTACATGTTCACCTATTTCACCGACCGGGACGGCAAGTTCCAGCTCTCGGCGCTGGCCGAATCGGGTTTCGATCCCCTCGCGCGCACGACCAAGTTCATGCTGACCGAGGAAGCACATCACATGTTCGTCGGGGAATCCGGGGTGGCGCGGACGATCCAGCGCACCTGCGAGGTGATGAAGGCGAACAACGTCGAGGCCGCCGACAAGGTGCGCGCGCTGGGCGTGATCGACCTCGAGACGATCCAGCGCTACCTCAATTTCCATTACAGCGTCACGATCGATCTCTTCGGCGCCGACCAGTCGTCGAATGCCGCGACGTTCTTCAGTGCCGGACTCAAGGGCCGGTTCGACGAGACCAGGCTCGGCGACGACCACGTGCTGAAGGACGCGACGTACCCGATCCTCGAGGTCGCGAACGGCAGGATCGTCGAGAAGCAGGTGTCGGCACTGTCGTCGATCAACGAGCGGCTGCGCGACGACTACATCCGCGATTCGATGGCCGGGGTCGAGCGCTGGAACCGCGTCATCGAGAAGAGCGGGATCCCGTTCCGGCTCAAGGTTCCGCACAAGGCCTTCAACCGCAAGATTGGCACCTTCGCCACGGCGCGGGTGTCACCCGACGGCCGCGTCGTCAGCGAGGCCGAGTGGAACGCCAATGTCGCCAGCTGGCTGCCCTCGGAAGCGGACCGCGCGTTCGTCGCATCGCTGATGGGGCGGGTCGTCGAGCCCGGCAAGTTCGCGAGCTGGATCGCGCCGCCGGCGGTCGGCATCAATCGCCAGCCGGTGAATTTCGAGTACGTGCGCTTCGGGTGACCGGCTGCGTCGTCCACGCAACGGGGGAGGGAAATCCAGTGAGCCCGAAGGTCGCCGAGTGACCGCTGCGAGTGCCGCGACGGGCGAGTACGCGCGCCAGCATCTGATCGACCCCGAGGTCTGCATTCGCTGCAACACCTGCGAGGCCACCTGTCCGATCGATGCGATCACGCACGACTCGCGCAACTACGTCGTCAGGTTCGATGTCTGCAACGCCTGTGGCATGTGCATCCCACCCTGTCCGACGGGTGCGATCGACAACTGGCGCAACGTCCCCAAGTCGTC
>DATGDG010000175.1:0-6095 GCA_035311025.1 Casimicrobiaceae bacterium | reverse complement strand
CTGGGGGAACACCATTCCCCAAGGCAGGTCGGTGGGACGTCCGACCAGCTCGCCGTTGATGAAGTTGCCGAGCCTGCCTGCGCCGAGGCCGAGGGGAATCAATGGCGCGACGAAGTCGGTGACTTCCAGCCACCGCTTGCCACGCTGGCGCGCGAAGAACCACAGCGCGATCAACACGCCGATGAAGCCGCCGTGGAAGCTCATTCCGCCGTGCCACACCTCGAAGATCTCGACCGGATGCGCGAAGTAGTAGAGCGGCTTGTAGAACAGGACATAGCCCAGCCTCCCGCCCAGGATCACGCCGAACACGCCGTAGAACAGCATGTCGTCGACGTCGGTCGCCCGCCAGCCGGTGAGCATGCTCTTCTGGGCGCGCCGCCTGCCCAGGACGATGAACAGGATGAACCCGACGAGGTACATCAGTCCGTACCAGCGCACGGCGAGCGGCCCGATGCGGAACGCGACGGGATCGAACTGCGGGTAGACGAGCATGAGCGTGCATATACCACAACGGCTGCGGGGAAATCACGCGAACCTTGAATGCGGGCGCTGCAGGCCGCTGCGCGAACCTCCGAGGCGCGGTTGTCGGCGTGAAGCCGCGATGCTATCGTCGGCATCCAGCACAAGAGCGCGATGCCCGGTACCGGCTTCGCGCGCGTCCCGGGAGATTTCCTTGTCGTACAACCGCCGTTCGAAGCTGATCACGCATGGCGTCGCCCGCTCGCCCAATCGCGCCATGCTGCGCGCCGTGGGTTTCGGCGACGACGATTTCGACAAGCCGATCGTGGGCGTGGCCAACGGCCACAGCACGATGAATCCCTGCAACGCCGGCATCCAGCCGCTGGTCGACCGCGCGATGGCAGCGCTCAGGGACGCGGGCGCGATGCCGCAGGTGTTCGGGTTCCCGACCGTCACCGACGGCATCGGCATGGGCACCGAAGGCATGAAGTACTCGCTGGTGTCGCGCGAGGTGATCGCCGATGCGATCGAGACCTCGGTGAACGGCCAGTGCATGGACGGCGTGCTGATCGCAGGGGGCTGCGACAAGAACATGCCCGGGGCGATGATGGCGATGGCGCGGATGAACGTGCCGGGCATCTTCGTCTATGCCGGCACGATCAAGCCGGGCCACTGGAAAGGCCAGACGCTCACGATCGTTTCGCCTTTCGAGGCAGTCGGCGCCTATACGGCGGGCAAGATGAGCAAGGAGGACTACGACGGCATCGAGCACAACGCCTGTCCGAGCGTCGGAGCCTGCGGCGGCATGTACACGGCGAACACGATGTCCTCGTCGTTCGAAGCGCTGGGCATGAGCCTGCTCGGCAGTTCCCAGATGGCCTCGCCGGATCCGGAGAAAGCCGATTCGTCGGCAGCCTCGGCAAGGGTGCTGGTCGAGGCCGTCAAGCGCGACCTCAAGCCGCGCGACATCATCACGCGCAAGTCGATCGAAAACGCAATCTCCCTGGTGATGGCGACCGGGGGCTCGACCAATGCCGTCCTGCACTACCTCGCGATCGCCGCCGCCGCGGAAGTCGAGTGGACCATCGACGACTTCGAGCGCGTGCGCAGGCGCGTCCCCGTGCTGTGCGACCTCAAGCCGTCGGGCCGCTACGTCGCCGTCGATTTCCATGCCGCCGGCGGCGTGCCGCAGGTGCTGCGCATGCTGCTCGACAAGGACCTGATTCACGGCGACTGCACGACGATCACCGGACGCACGCTCGCCGAGGAACTCGCATCGGTGCCTTCGACGCCACGCGCCGACCAGGACGTGATCCGCCCGATCGACAGGCCGATCTACGCGCAGGGACACCTTGCGATCCTGCGCGGCAACCTGGCGACCGAAGGTTGCGTGGCCAAGATCACCGGTCTCAAGAAGCGGGCGATCACCGGGCCCGCTCGCGTCTTCGACTCCGAGCCAGCGTGCCTCGACGCGATCCTGGCCGACAGGATCCGGCCGGGAGACGTGATCGTGATCCGCTACGAAGGACCCAAGGGCGGGCCCGGCATGCAGGAGATGCTGGCGCCGACCTCGGCGTTGATCGGCCGGGGCCTGGGTGAGTCGGTGGGGCTGATCACCGACGGGCGCTTTTCGGGAGGCACCTGGGGCATGGTCGTCGGCCACGTCGCGCCGGAGGCGTATGTCGGCGGAACGATCGCGCTGGTCGAGGAGGGCGACTCGATCACCATCGATGCCGACCGGCTGCTGATCCAGCTCGACGTCGACGATGCAACGCTCGCCGTGCGGCGCGCGCGCTGGAGGGCTCCACCGCCGCGGTACACGCGCGGACTGCTCGCCAAGTACATGCGCCTCGTGTCGACGGCGAGCATCGGCGCGATCACCGACGCGCCGGCCTGACGGGTCATGCTGGACCGGTCATGCCTCGCCGCTGCGTCGCTCGTGGAGATCGCGGTCACGACGGAGCATCGGACGTGCCGGTACTTTTCAGCGATACCGACCGGTGCCGACATCCGGACTCGATCGGTGTGAACCGTCGGAGAAGGCCATGATCCACCGAAGCTGGAAACCCATGGCGCTGGCCGTGCTCGTGGCAGGTCTCGCCGGCTGCGCGGGGAGCGGCCAGCCGCAGGGTGGCGCTCCGGGAGCCGAAGCACCGAAGCTCGCGGTCGGCACGCGGTGGGTCTACAGTGGCCAGGACGGCTTCCGGTCACCGGATGTCTTCCAGGAGACGCGCGAGATCACTGCCCTCGGGCCCGCGGGCGCCGAGGTCACCGTGACGCAGAGCGGCTCGGCGGGAAAATTCGTCCGGCACGAGAGCTGGCCTGCGCCTGGCGTGGTCCTTGCCGGCACCCTGACGGGCAGCGAGACCCGCCGCTTCTCGACCCCGCTCGAACGCTACCGGTTCCCGCTGTACAGCGGCGAGACCTGGAACCAGTGGATCGACAACTACGATGAGACGACCGGCAAGGCGGGTCGCATCAACCGCTACGTCCGCGTCGGGCAATGGCAGAAGGTCTCGACCCCGGCCGGGGTGTTCGACGCGCTCAGGCTGCGCGTCCTGATGCAACTCGGAGACGAGGAATTCTGGCGGCGCCAGACGACGTGCAACGACCTGATCTGGTACGCGCCTGCCGTCGGCGCGGCGGTGCGCGAGGAGAAAGACTGCGAGTACCTCGAGAAAGGCGGCCAGGAGGGCAGGACGCCGGTGCGCACGCAGCACGCCGTGCTCGAACTGATTGCCTATACCCCGGGCAAGCCCTAGCCTTGCCGGCACATCGGCGCGCGCGGATCCGGCGGACTCAGGTACCGGCGGTGAGTCCCAGCCTGCGCCAGATGGTCGCCGTCAGCCCCGCCTGGTTCAGCGTGTAGAAGTGCAGTCCGGGCGCACCGCGCTCGAGCAGGCTCGCGCACATCCTCGTCACCACGTCGAGGCCGAAGGCCCGGATCGACGCGACGTCGTCGCCGTAGCCTTCGAGGCGCCGCCGGATCCAGCGCGGGATCTCGGCGCCGCAGGCGTCCGAGAAGCGCGCGAGCTTGGTGTAGCCCGAGATCGGCATGATCCCCGGCACGATCGGCACGTCGATTCCGGCCTGCACGCAGGCCTCGGCGAAGCTCCAGTATGCATCCGGATTGAAGAAGTACTGCGTGATCGCCGAGTTCGCGCCGGCGTCGATCTTGCGCTTGAAGCTCGCGAGGTCGTCCTGCGGGGTGCGCGCCTGCGGGTGGCACTCCGGATACGCGGCGACATCGATGTGGAACCAGTCGCCGGTTTCCTCGCGAATGAAGCCGACGAGCTCGTTGGCATAACGGAATGCGCCGGCGTCGACGCTGCCCGACGGCAGGTCGCCGCGCAACGCGATCACGTGGCGGATGCCGTGACCGCGGTAGTTCGCCAGGACCTCGCGTATGCCCTCGCGGGTCGACCCGATGCACGAGATGTGCGGCGTGCCGACCATCCCTTCATCGCGTATCTCCAGCACCGTGGCGAGCGTGCCTTCGCGGGTCGAACCGCCGGCGCCGTAGGTCACCGAGCAGAACGCGGGCCGGAGCCGCGCAAGCTCGCTGCGGGCTGCTCGCAGTTTGGCGGTGCCTTCCGGCGTCTTCGGCGGAAAGAACTCCAGGCTGAATTGTCGGCTGCCGTTCATGCCGGTTTCCCCGTGGGCGCGGCGGTCAGACCTTGCGCGGGATCAGCGACGACAACGCCCACGAGATCACGCTGTAGACGATGGCACCGAACACCCCCGCCCAGAAACCGTCGACGGTAAAGCCCTTGATGAACGACCCGACGAACCAGAACAGCAGGCCGTTGATGACGAAGATGAACAGGCCCAGGGTCAGCAGCGTCGCCGGCAGCGTGAGCAGCACCAGGATCGGCCGGATCAGCGTGTTGATGAGGCCGAGCACCAGCGCCGCGACCAGCGCCGTGGTGAAGTCGGCGACGTGGATCGACGTGAACAGCCACGGAAGCGCGAGCAGCGCCAGCGCGTTGAGGATCCAGGTGAGCAGCAGTCGCATGATGGTCCTTTCGTGTTGCCGGAGGTCGGGCGGCGAGGGCGTGCTCAGCCGGCTGCACCCATGAGGTAGGGCTTCAGAGCTGCGTAGATCGTCTGGTTGACCGGAGCCGCGACTCCCGCCCGCCCGGCGAGCTCCGCGACGCGGCCGCAAAGCCACGGCGCCTCGAGGCGATTCCCCGCCGTCAGGTCGTTCAGCATCGACGAGCGCATCTCCGCGGGGAGGCTGTCGAACAGCCGCATCTGCCCGGCGATGAAGCCGTCGCCGAGCTCGACGCCCTGCTCGCGCGCCACCGCCTGCACCTCGCACATCGACGCCTCGAAGGTCCTGCGCAGGTCGGGATCGGCACGCAGCGTGCCGACCGGGGCCCGGGCGAGACAGGTGACGCCCGAGAACGCGCACAGGAACACGAACTTCTCCCACAGCGCGCGCCGGATGTCCGGCGAGAATTCGGCGTCGATCCCCGCGGCCTTCGCCGCCTCGACGAACGCGCGAGCGCGCTCCGCGGGGCCGGCATCGAAGGCACCGACGCGCAGCCGGGCCATCGAGCCCAGGTGCGAGACGACGCCAGGAGCGCGGATCGACGCCGCGATGTAGGCGACGCCTCCCAGAACGCGTTCTTCGCCCAGGACGCGGGCCAGGATCGCGGGCGAATCGACGCCGTTCTGGAACGGGATCACGGCGCCGCCCCTGGCCACCAGCGGCGCAATCCTGGCGGCGGCCGCCTCGGCGTCCCACAGCTTGACGCAGAACATCACGGCGTCGACCGGCGCGATCGCCTGCGGGTCGTCGGTCGCGTCGACGCGCTCGAGCACGAGGTCGCCGCCGGCGCTTTCGACGCGCAGGCCGTGCGCGCGCATCGCGGCGAGGTGCGCGCCGCGCGCGACGAAGACGACTTCGTTTCCCGCTTTCGCGAGCCTGGCGCCGAAATACCCGCCGACACCTCCGGCTCCGATCACCGCAATGCGCATGGATCCCTCACCCCGCCCCTCCCCCGCGAGCGGGAGGGGGACGCGATCTCACCGGTCAGTACCGGTACGAGTCCGGCTTGTAGGGGCCGCTGCGATCGACCCCGATGTACCGGGCCTGCCGGTCGGAGAGCTCGGTCAGCGTTGCGCCGAGCTTGGACAACTGCAGTCGTGCGACCTTCTCGTCGAGGTGCTTGGGCAGCACGTAGACGCCGACCGGGTAGCGGCCCGAACCCTGCTTGGCGTCGCTCCACAGCTCGATCTGCGCCATCACCTGGTTGGCGAACGACGAACTCATCACGTACGACGGATGCCCGGTCGCACAGCCGAGGTTCACGAGGCGCCCTTCGGCGAGCAGGATAATCCGCTTGCCGTCGGGAAAGATCACGTGGTCGACCTGGGGCTTGATGTTCTCCCACGTGCAGGCCTTCAGGCCGGCGACGTCGATCTCGTTGTCGAAGTGCCCGATGTTGCACACGATCGCGTTGTTCTTCATGCGCTTCATGTGCTCGAACGTGATCACGTCGATGTTGCCGGTCGCGGTGACGAAGATGTCGGCCTTGTCGCAGGCATCGTCCATGGTCACGACGCGATAGCCTTCCATCGCCGCCTGCAGCGCGCAGATCGGGTCGATCTCGGTGATCCACACCTGCGCC
>DATGDG010000174.1:0-2998 GCA_035311025.1 Casimicrobiaceae bacterium | reverse complement strand
GCGGCCTGAAGGCGGCCGCATGGCGGCGGAGCGGGCGATGGGTGACGGGCGGATCGCAAACGCGTTGCGGCGACACTCGCCGACGCTGGGCATCCGCGCGCAACTCGCGCTGGTGCTGACCGTCTTCCTGGCGCTGCCGTGGCTGGGCTATCAGTACGCGCGCGAGATCGAGCGGCTCCTGCAGGGCGCCCAGGACCGTACGCTTTCGGGCACCGCGCAGGCGATCGCGACCGCGCTCAACGACCGGCCGCGGCTGTTCGACACGCCCGCCGATCCGATCGCGTCGTTCGCGCGCGAGCGCAGCGCCGACGAGGGGAGCGGGGGCGTGACGCTGCCCCCCTCCGCATCACCCGAGATCGAGCAGATCATTCGCGGCCTGTCGCGGATCGACGCGCGGATCTGGGTGGTCGACCGCGACCTGACCGTGCTCGCGCATACCGGATCGCTCAGGCGCGAGCCGCCGGCGCAAGCCCCGCCGGCTTCGCCGCTGGCCTCGCTCTGGCAGACGGTCGAGCGTGCGACCGTCGGGCGCATCTACACACTGTTCCTCGAGCAGCCGACCGAGGACTTTCGCGACGAAGCCGCGGCGCGCGGGCCCCCGCGCGGACGCGACATCGAGGGGGCCCTCGCCGGAATCCTGACCTTCGACCGGCGCAGGACCCTCGACGGCAAGGCGGTCATCGTCGCGGCAGCCAATCCGATCTGGATCGGCGATCGGGTCGAAGGTGCCGTCGTCGTCGAGCAGACGACCAACCGCGTGCTCGCCGAGCGCAACCTCGCCTTCGAGCGGCTGTTCAACATCGTCATCGCGGTGCTGCTCGTCGGCTCGGTCGCCCTGACGCTGTTCGCGTCGCGGCTGTCCTCGCGCATCCGGCGCCTGCGCGACGACGCCGAAGCGGCGATCGACCCCAATGGCCGGGTGCGGGGCACGTTCGCCGGTGTCGACGCGCGCGACGAGATCGGCGACCTGTCACGAAGCTTCGCAAGCGTGCTCGCCCGGCTGTCCGATTACGCGGCATACCAGGAGAAGATGGCGGGGCGCCTGTCGCACGAGTTGCGCACGCCGATTGCGGTCGTGCGTTCGTCGCTCGAGAACCTCCAGCAGCAGCCGCCGGGCTCGGACACCCGGGTCTACATCGAGCGGGCGCAGGGCGGCCTCTCCCGCCTGTCGGCGATCCTGACCCGGATGACCGAGGCGGCACGCCTCGAACAGGCCCTGCAGGATGCCCCGCGCGAGCGCTACGAGGTGGCCCCGGTGATCGCCGCCTGTGTCGACGGCTACCGCGCCGCCTACCCCGAGGTTCCCTTCGACCTGTCGCTCGCGGAAGGGGCGATGGTCGTCGAAGGTGCGCCTGACCTCCTCGCCCAGATGCTCGACAAGCTCGTGTCCAACGCCGTCGAGTTCCGCGGCGGCGGCCCGGTCGCGATCGCTGCCGAGCGAGCCGGCGATGCGCTGCGGATGACCGTGTCCAATGCCGGTCCGCCGCTGCCCGCCGGAATGCAGGCGCGGCTGTTCGACTCGATGGTGTCGGTGCGGCCGCAGCGCGGCGGCGCGCACCTCGGCCTGGGACTCTACGTCGCGCGGATGATCGCCGAGTTCCACGGCGGATCGATCGACGTCGCCAATCGGACCGACGGCAGTGGCGTCGTCGTCTCGGTGCGAATCCCGCTCGAATCGAGGTGATGCGTCGGGATGCTCGCTAGAACGAGCGTCGGATGGCACTCGCTCGAACGAGCGTCAGATGGCAATCTCGTAGCGATCGCGGCCCTGACGCTTGGCCGCATAGAGCGCGCTGTCGGCGCGCTTCAGCAGCGCCTCGGCGGTCATCGACGATCCCTGGCCAAGCGCGATGCCGATACTCGTCGTCACCTTCAGCGGCTTCCCTCCGGCGAGGAACTCGCCACGCGTCGCCGCGATGATCTTGCGGGCGACGAAGCGGCATTCCTCGCGGCCGTGAATGCCTTCGAGCACGACGACGAACTCGTCGCCGGCGAGCCGCGCGACGAGATCGGTCGAGCGCACCGATGAGGTCAGCCTGCGCGCGAACTCGCGCAGCACCTCGTCCCCGGCGGCGTGGCCCAGGGTGTCGTTGATGCGCTTGAAGCCGTCGATGTCCAGGAACAGCAATGCGATCGGGATTCCGCTCCGCCGGGACCGCTGCAGCGCGGCGGCGATGCCGTCGTTGAAGCGGCGCCGGTTGGGAAGGCCGGTCAGCGCGTCGTACTGCGCCAGGCGCTCGAGCGCGTGCTCGGCCTCCTTGAGCGGCGTGACGTCGTGGCTCGACGTGTAGACGCCGACGACCCGGCCCGCTTCGTCGACGTCGGGCACGTAGCTGCCTCGCACGTGCCGCGTGCCGGTCTTGTCGGTGTACTCCAGATCGTAGTCGACGCGCTCGCCGGCGAAGGCGCGGTCGAGCTTCGGCCCCATGCTCGCCCAGGCGGCAGGCCCCAGGACCTCGGCGACCGTGCGGCCCGTGATCTCCGACAGCGGCCGGCCGAGCCAGGCCTCGTAATACCGGCTGTTGAAGCGATAGCGGCGCTCGGTGTCGATGTAGCCGATCAGCAGCGGAATGTTGTCGGTGATTCCCCGCAGGCGTCGCGCGCTTTCCTCGACCTTCGCCTGCGCCTCGCGCAGGTCGGTCACGTCCTGGACCAGCGCATAGATGCCGACGACCTTGCCTTGCGCATCGCGGTCCGGAATGTACTCGACGAGCTCATGGCACTCGCGGCCTTCGCGCATGATCGTGCGCTGGAACCGCGTGCGCTCTCCCGCCTTCGCGCGCTCCATGTACGGGCGCGTCTGCGCGTAAGCCTCGGGGGTCAGGAAGTCGGCGACGTGCCGGCCGGCGACGGCTTCGGGCGGCAGTCCGTAGAGATCCCTGGATCGTCCGTTCACGAAGATGAACTTCTCGTCGATCGACAGGTGGGCGATCAGCGCGGGAACGGTGTCGGCGATCGTGCGCATGCGCGCTTCGGAATCCGCCAGCGCATTCTCGAC
>DATGDG010000173.1:0-7659 GCA_035311025.1 Casimicrobiaceae bacterium | reverse complement strand
AGGTCGTCACCGGCCTCCTGTACGTGCATCCGGACAGCGATGACATGCACGCCGGGCTGCAGACGATCGACGCGCCGCTCAACACGCTTTCGGATGCCGAGCTGGTCCCGGGCAACGCGGCGCTGGCGTCAGTCAACGCGTCGCTGCGCTAGCCCGATCCCCTCACCCCGCATCCCTCCCGCACGCGGGAGGGGTCGCTCGCACTGGCATAGAATCGGGCGATGCGTCGGACCGCCCTGATCGTTCTCGGTGTCGCCGCCGGAATCACTGCGTTGATCCTGGTCGCGGCTGCGATCGCAGTCGCGACCGTCGATCCGCGCACGCTGGTCGCTCCGGTGCAGGCGCGCATCAAGGCCGCGACCGGACGCACGCTCGAGATCGCCGGTCCGGTCGATCTCTCGCTTTCGCTCGAGCCGAAGCTGGTCGTCGGCGATGTCAGTTTCGGCAATGCACCCTGGGGGCAGGCGAAACAGATGCTGCGCGCGAGGAAGATCGAAGCACGGGTCGCGTTGCTGCCGCTCATCCGCCGGCGCTTCGAAGTCGTCGAACTGGTCCTCGACCACCCCGTGATCACGCTGGAGACCGATGCGCATGGGCGCGGCAACTGGGAGTTCGGCGCCGCAGGGAGCGCGACGGCAGCGACCGAGGTCCCCGTCGCGTCCGGCGTCGCGAGCACCCTGGCCGCGATCGGTGTCGCCAACCTCGCCGTCAACGACGGCACGATCAGCTGGCGCGACGGGGCTTCGGGCAAGACCACCGAAGTCGGGGTCGACAACCTTACCCTGCATGCACGCGATTTCACTGCGCCGATGGCGATCGATTTCCGGGGCAAGATCGGGGGAACGCCGGTCGCCCTTTCGGGCGAGATCGGACCGGCGCAGTCACTGCTCGAACAGCGCACGCCGTATCCGGTGGCGCTCAAGGGACAGGTGGACGGCACCGGCGTCAGGCTGTCGACCAAGATCGCACGATCGGGAACCGCGACGACGTTCGAAGATCTCGACCTGGCCTATGGCGCGATCGCGGCGCGTGGAAGCCTGCGTTCAGTCACCACGGCGGGGCACACGCATTACGTCGTCGCGCTCGACGTGCCCTCCCTTTCGCTGGCAGGCGGCGCGTCGTCGCAGGTCCGGCCGCCCCCGCCCGCGTCGGCGGAAAGCGGGACCCCGGCGAGGTGGACCATTCCCGACACAGCGCTGCCGCTGGCAGCGGCGGCGGCGCTCGATGCCGAGGGCACGCTGGCGATCGCGGAGGTGAAGCTCGGCGGCGGACAGCGCATCGGCAAGGTCGACGCGCGTTTCGTGGCGCGCGCAGGACAGGTCGACCTGAAGCTGTCGTCGGGCGCGGCCCTCGGCGGGTCGCTGACCAGCGACGTCGCGATCGACGCGAAGGCCGCCGCCGGGCCGTCGCTGCGCTGGCGCCTTTCCGCGCAGGACATCGACCTCGGGGCGCTCGCCGCGATCACGGGCAATGCCCGGGACATTCGCGGCGGCAAGGTTCGCGCGAATGTCGACATCGCCGCGAACGGCCTCACGCCTCATCGCTGGGCCAGCAGCATGAGCGGCAGCATGCTCGCCGTGTCCGGACCGGCGACGCTGACCGGTACCGCCGGAGGCGCGGAATCGACGCTGTCGCGGATCTCGGCCCTGCTCGACCCCCTGCGCGGCGCGCGCAAGGCGACCGAGCTGCGCTGTGCCGTCATCCGGCTGCCGATATCCGGCGGCGTGGCGCGCGTCGACCGCTCGATTGCGGTCGAGACCGGCGAGATCGGCGTCCTCGCGAGCGGCACGATCGACTTCAGGAACGAGACGATCGACCTTGCGCTGCAGCCCCAGCTGCGTCGCGGCGCCTCGATCGACGTGTCGCAGATCGCAGGCCTCGTGCGGGTGCGCGGATCCTTCTCCCATCCGGGCGTCGGTGTCGACGCTGCGCAATCGGCGCAGGCGATCGCCCGCATCGGTGCGCTCGCGTCGAAGGGCGGGGGGCTGGCGGCGCTCGGCCGGGCGCTGGTCGCCCCGCCCGCGGGCGGCGGCGAACCCTGCGCCATCGCGATGGGAGCGAAGGGTGGGCCGGCGGCGCGCGAGCCGGCCGCCCAGCCCATGCCCTCCGGATCGCCGGGCGACAGCGTCGGATTGCCGGGTGACCTGGGCAAGGCCATCGACAAGCTGTTCGGGCGCTAGGTCGCGCAGGACTTGATCCCGCAAAGCGCGAGGGGCGGGTCAGGATTCCCCGGCTAGAGCAGCGACGGCTGCAGCGGTTCGCGCAGCTCCGGGCCGTCGTTGGCCGCGGCGTTGACTCGCGTCGATACCGGATAGACGAGGAGCGGTTCGCCGGACCATGGCTCCAGCAGGTCCGCGACTTCGGCATTCGCGGCATCGAGCCAGCGCGCGTGGTCGGCCTCGGCGACGATCACCGGCATCCGGTCGTGGATCGCGCGCAGCGCGTCGCTCGCGCGCGTGGTGATGATCGTGCAGCTGTCGACGACCTCGTCGGCGGGCGATCGCCAGCGCTCGAACAGGCCCGCCATCCCGAACGGCCGCCCGTCGGGCATGCCGATGTGCATCGGCTGCTTTGCGCCGTGCAGCGCCTGCCATTCGTAGAATCCGCTCGCCGGAATCAGGCAGCGGTGCCGCGCGTAGGCGATGCGGAACGCCGGCTTGTCGGCGACGGTTTCGGCGCGCGCGTTGAACATCCGCAGGCCGATCGACGGGTCCTTCGCCCACCGCGGGACCAGTCCCCAGCGCACCTGAACGAGCTCGCGGCGACCCGCCGCATCGAGGCGGACGATCGGCACCTGTTGCGTCGGCGCGATGTTGTAGCGCGGGCGCAGGTCGGGCGGATGCGCGAGCCCGAAGGCGAGCGCGATCGCTGCCGGATGACTCGAGAGCTCGTAGCGGCCGCACATGGTTGCTTCAGCCGTGCGCGGGGTCGCGCGTTGCGGCCGGCGGCAGCGTGACGAGCAGGCGCCTCGCCGTCCCCGCGACCTGCATGGTGTCCCAGTACGCGTAGGCGCCGACGGCGGCGGCGCCGGCCAGCGGAATCCAGCGCCCCGCAGCATTGCCGACGAGGCGTTGCGAAACCGTCGCGCCGAGTTCGCCCAAGGTGCCCTTCAGCATGCTGGCCGAGAGCTGCCGAACCACGAGCCGCTGCCCGCTGCGCACCGCGACGTCGCGCAGGGCATGGCTCGCCGCGTGCCGGAACAGGCAGTAGAGCATGTGCGTGCGCGTCAGCTCGGCGCCGAGCCCGTAGACGCCGAACATGTCGGACACCATCTGGCGCTGGGTCTGCCAGATCAGATAGAGGTCGGGCAAAAGCGTTGCGAAGGCGAGCGGGCCCGGCGGAAGCGCGAGAGAACCCGAGAGCACCGCCGCACGCCGCGCCGCGCGGCGAGCGATCGCGACGGCGTCGTCGTCCGGGCGAGCCGCGGGCCCGCTCGCCGGGACGGGGACGTCGGCGATCACGCGCTCGAGCACGTCGACGACCGACCTGTCCCGGGCCGATCGGGAACTGCGTCCTGCAAGATTGGACCGATGCGTCATCGCAGATCGCCCGTCGTGGATGCATGGAGTCTACATCCGGCCGCGAACGACGCTGCGCCCGAACGTCTACAATCGCGCCTGATGTACATCGGCATTCCACGCGAGACCAAGGACGGAGAACGACGCGTCGGCATGACGCCCGACGGCGTGCGCACGCTGGTGCGCGACGGCCACGACGTCGTCGTCGAATGCGGCGCCGGCGCCGCGAGCGGATTTCCCGATGCGGCGTACGCAGCCTGCGGGGCGCGGGTCGTCGACGGCCCCGATCGCGTCTGGGACTGCGGACTCGTCGTCAAGGTGAAGGAGTTGCAGCGCCAGGAATACCGGCGGCTGCGTCCGCACATGACGATATTCGGCTTCGCCCAGCTCAATCGCGAGCCGGCGCTGCTCGCTGCGATCCTCGCATCGGGAGCCCGGGTCATCGCCTGCGAAACGGTCCGCGATTCCATGAAAGGCCTGCCGTTGCTGGCCCCGATGTCGCGGATCGCGGGCCGCCTTGCGCCCCTGGTCGGCGCGCAGGCGCTGCAGTCCGCCTGCGAGGGAGGCGGCACGCTGATCACCGGCGTCGACGACGTTCCGGCCGCGCGCGTCGTCGTGGTGGGGGCTGGCCATGTCGGCAGCGAGGCGGCGCGAATCGCCGCGCGCCTCGGATGCCGTGTCGACGTGTGGTCGCGCGGCGCGCCGCGGCTCGCGCGACTCGCCCACGCGCTGGCGCAGGAGGGCAGGTCGGTCGGCACGTGGCAAATCGGCGAACCCGGTGCCGACCTGGCGGCGGCCGTTGCCGCGGCGGATCTCGTGATCGGCGCCGTGCTCGAGCCCGGCAAGCTGTCGCCCAGGCTGATATCGCGCGACACGCTCCGTTCGATGCGCCGCGGCTCGGCGATCGTCGACGTCGGAATCGACCAGGGGGGCATTGCCGAGACCTCGCGGATGACGACGCTGTCGGACCCGACGTACGTCGAGGAGGGGGTCGTGCATTACGCGGTGCCGAATCTGCCGGCGCTGGTGCCCCGGACCGCGACGACCGCGTTTTGCGCGGCCACCCTGGGCTACGTCCGCGCGCTCGCGGGACGGGGAATTGCCGCGGCCCTCGATCAAGACTCCGGACTGGCCGAGGGGGTCATGGTGTGGGACGGCGCGATCGTTCACGCCGGCCTCGCGGCGCAGTCGAAGCTGCCGGCGACGACTGCGCCCTGGCGCACTGCGCAGCACGCGCGGGTCGGGTAGAGCGGAAGCCGGCATCGATGCGCATTTTCGGGTTCGCGGGCTGGTCGGGCAGTGGCAAGACGACGCTGATCGAGGCTCTGATACCGATCCTGGTCGGGCGGGGACTCGTCGTGTCGCTGATCAAGCACGCCCATCACGGATTCGATGTCGATCATCCGGGCAAGGACTCGTGGCGCCATCGGCAGGCGGGTTGCAGCGAGGTCCTCGTCAGCTCGCCTGCGCGTTGGGCGCTGATGCGCGAGCTGCGCGGCGCGCCCGAGCCGACCTTCGCCGAAGGCCTCGCCCGGCTCTCCCCCTGCGACATCGTGTTGCTCGAAGGCTACAAGACCACGCCGATCCCCAAGCTCGAAGTCTGGCGACCGTCAATCGGCAAGCCGACACTCCATCCGACCGATCGCCATATCGTCGCCCTCGCGACCGACGACCGGTCGGCAGCACCGACCCATCTTCCGGTGTTCGATCTGGGCAATGTCGAGGATATCGCATCGTTCGTCCTGCAGCGGGCCACCGCGTGGCCCACCGCCGATTGACGAAGCCCCGACGCGGGAGTAGCTTGAACTTCTGCGGCCGCGATCTGCCGAATGCGGCGAATAGCGGCCGCGACGGGTTGGCGGCCCGCAACGTCGTTTGCAGGGGTTTTGGCAATAATGTCGGTACATCAGGTACTTGCCGTGACCGCCCTGGCGGGAGCCCTGACCGCGCTTCCGGCCTACGCGCAGGAGGCTGGGACCGGCACCGCCCGCCTGACCGGCTTCTACGGCGGGGTGGCGTTGCGGGATTCGGGGGTCGACGCGGCCGGCGTGAATTTCGGCCATCTCGAATCGCCCTGGGGGCGCTTTTCCGCACCCGTGGCCGACGACATGGCCACCCGGCGCTCGCTGATCTTCGGCGGGTACCGGTTCGCCAACGACCTTGCCATCGAAGGGTCGGTCTCGACGGCGGACAGCCATCAGCTGTGGCAGGCCGATGCCGGCGCAGGCCATGGCGTCGGACTGTCGCTGGCGCCGGCCGCACCCGAGCGCACGTGGAACGCCGACGTCTACACGTCGTGGTCGTTCCTCAGAAGCTTCTCGCTCTACGGCCGACTGGGCTACGCCCAGACCCATGGACTGCCCGCTTACGCGCTGGCAACCCTGTCGCCGGTCGATACCCAGGCGTCGCGCGACGGCGTCAACTATGGGGTAGGGCTGCGCTACGACGTCACCCGCGCCCTCGGCCTGCGGCTCGAATACGCGCGCTTCCCGCGATTCGCCGGCGAGACTGTCGCCGGTCCGCTGCCGGATTCCGATCAGGTCCAGTTCGGCGTGCAGTTCCAGTTCTAGGTTCGGGCCGCGCGCGCCGGCGCGCCGTGCCCGGCGGTTGTACAATCGGGCCTTCCGCCCCGCGGCGCCGTGACGTCGGGGCCTCGCGCCACCCGATACGATTCCCATGACGAACGTCTCCGCATCCGTCGTCGCGACGACCGTGCGACTCGTCTATCTTGCGCGACTGCGCGAGGCACTCGCCTCGAGCGGCGAGACGCTGCACCTCGCCCGTGACGCAGCGCCCACCGTCGGCAGCGTGATCGCTGCGCTGCGCACCCGCGGCGGAGCCTGGGCGGACGAGCTCGCCCCGGGGCGGGCGGTGCGCTTCGCCGTCAACCATCGCGTGGCCCACCCGGGCACGCCGGTGCACGACGGCGACGAACTCGCGGTCTTTCCTCCCGTCACCGGAGGCTGAATTGCCCGAAGCGACGAACGTGCGCGTGCAGACGTCGGATTTCGACCTCACCGAGGAGGTCGCGCGACTGCGCGGCGGCGACACCGGGGTCGGCGCAATCGCGACCTTCATCGGAACGGTCCGCGACCTCAACGATTCCGCGCGCATCGAGGGCATGACCCTCGAGCACTATCCCGGCATGACCGAGGCTGCCCTCTCCGAGATCGTGGCCGAGGCCCGCGCGCGCTTCGACATCCGCGATGCGCTGATCGTCCATCGTGTCGGTCCGCTCGCGCCCGGCGACCAGATCGTGCTCGTCGCCGTCACCAGCGCTCATCGCGGGATGGCATTCGACGCATGCCGCTACGTGATGGACCTGCTCAAGACCCGGGCACCTTTCTGGAAGAAGGAACGCACGCCTTCGGGGGATCGCTGGGTCGAGGCACGCGAGAGCGACGCGGAGGCGGCTTCGCGCTGGTGATTTCCTGCCGCCTGCCACGCCCGCGGCCAGCGCTCCGGGAACCGCCTTGTCCGACACCGCACTGATCGCCATCGACTGGGGAAGCTCCAGCGCGCGCGCGTATCGCTTCGATGGCGCGGGGCGGCTCGTCGATTCGCGCAAGGCGCCGCTCGGCATCCGGCAGATCAGGCATGGCCGCTTCGACCTCGCACTCGCGCAATTGCTGGGCGACTGGCGCTCGGCGACGGCGCCGATGATCGCCTGCGGGATGATCGGCAGCCGCCAGGGCTGGCTCGAGGCGCCTTATGTCGATTGCCCGGCGTCGCTCGCCGCGCTCGCCGATCGGGTCGTGCAGACCCGGGTCGAGCGGCTGACGATCGTTCCGGGAATCGCGACTTTCGATGCCGCAGGGGTGCCCGACGTGATGCGAGGCGAGGAGACGCAGCTCCTCGGCGCGGTCGATCCGGGCGAGCACGCGGTGCTCGCGGTGCTGCCGGGGACGCACAGCAAGTGGGCGCGCGTCGATCACGGCCGTGTCGTCGATTTCACGACCTTCATGACCGGCGAGCTGTACTCGGTGCTGCTCGAGCACAGCATGCTTGGCCGCCTCGCGGAAGGCGATCGCGATGCGCCCGCGCAGGACGCGTTCTCGCGCGGCGTCGCGCGTGGGCTCGCTGCCGGCGAGCTTGCGCACGACATCTTCGGCGCGCGCACGCTGGTGCTGGCCGGAATGCT
>DATGDG010000172.1:0-2600 GCA_035311025.1 Casimicrobiaceae bacterium | reverse complement strand
GTGCTCGACCTGCAGACGGCGAAGTGGGGGATGGTGTCGCGTTCGACGGAGTCGGCGCACGAGGCGTTGCGCTGGCTCGACGCGGGCGAGGCGTTCGACCTCGCGATCCTCGACATGCACATGCCGGAGATGGACGGCGTCGCGCTCGCCCGCGCGATCCGCGAGCGCCGGCCCGCGCTGCCGCGCGTGCTGTTCAGCTCGCTCGGCCGGCGCGAGGCCGGCGACGGGAGCGAGCTTTTCGCCGCGACGCTGGCCAAACCGCTGCACCAGAGCGCGCTGTTCGACACGCTCGTGGAGCTGCTCACCAAGGAGCCGGCGGAGACGGACGCGGCGCCGGCGCGTGCGACCACGCGGGCCAGCCCCGCGCTCGACCCCACTCTCGGCACGCGCCATCCGCTGCGCATCCTGCTGGCCGAGGACAACGTCGTGAACCAGAAGCTCGCGATGCGCATCCTGCAGCAGATGGGTTACCGTGCCGACCTCGCGTCCAACGGCCTCGAAGCCGTCGAATCGGTCGGACGCCAGACCTACGACGTGGTGCTGATGGACGTGCAGATGCCCGAAATGGACGGTCTCGACGCCGCTCGCGAGATCTGTGCGCGCTGGGGTCCGCAGGAGCGCCCGCGCATCGTCGCGATGACGGCCAATGCGATGCAGGGCGACCGCGACATGTGCCTCGCCGCAGGCATGGACGACTATCTGACCAAGCCGATCCGCGTCGAGCGGCTGGTCGAAGCGCTGTCCCATGTACCGGGACGCGGGAGCCGCTGACATGGCCAACGCCACCATCGACGTCGCGACTTTCGAGGAGCTCAAGGCCACCGCCGGGGCCGACTTCGTCGGGGAACTGGTCGAGACATTCCTCGGCGAGGCACCGGCGATGCTCGCGGACCTGCGCACCGCGTTCGCCGCGGGAGACGCGGATCGCTTCCGGCGTGCCGCCCACTCGCTCAAGTCGAACAGCAACACCTTCGGCGCGCTCACGCTGGGCGCGATGGCGCGGGAGCTGGAACTCGGCGGGATGGAACCGGTGCACGCCGCCGGCGGCGCGCCGCTGGACGCGCTCGCGCAGGAATACGCACGCGTCGCACAGACGCTGGGGGAACTGAAGCTTGCCTGATCGCGGATACGGCGGGGCCCGTTTGCTGCTCGTCGACGACAACAAGGTCAACCGTCTGCTGCTCGCGCGCAACCTCGAGCTCCAGGGCCACCGGGTCGCGGCCGCCGAGAACGGCCGTGTCGCGCTGGACATGCTGCGGCACGAGGCCTTCGACCTGCTGCTGCTCGACATCGAGATGCCGGAGATGAACGGCTTCCAGGTGCTCGAAGAGCTCAAGGGCGACCTGCAGCTGCGCGACATTCCGGTGATCGTCACCTCGTCGCTGGAAGGCCTCGACAACGTCGTGCGTTGCATCGAGCTCGGTGCCGAGGACTACCTGCAGAAGCCGGTCAACCCGGTGCTGCTCAAGGCTCGCCTCGGTGCGAGCCTCGAGAAGAAGCGCCTGCGCGACCAGCAGAAGGAGCTGGTGCGCCGCTTCGCCACGCCGGAGGTGGCGCAGGACATGCAGGAATCGGGGTTTGCGCTGGGCGGCAAGCGCGTGGAAGGCTCGGTGATGTTCACCGACATCCGCGGCTTCACGTCGCTCGCCGAGTCGCAGCCGCCGGAGGAGACGATCGAGCTCCTCAACACCTGGTACACGCTGATGTTCGACGCCATCAGCGGCCACGGCGGCATCGTGAGCCAGATCGCCGGTGACGGGCTGATGGCCCTGTTCGGTGCGCCGCTGCCGCTGCCCGACCATTGCGACGCGGCGGTGCGCACGGCGCTGGAAATGCTCGAAATGATCGAACTGTTCAATGTCGAGCAGGCCGGCGCGGGCAAGCCGCAGATCCGGATCGGCATCGGCATCGCGTCGGGCGCCATGGTCGCGGGCTACACCGGCACCAACGATCGCGCGACCTACACCTGCATCGGCGACACCGTGAACCTCGCCTCGCGCCTCGAGGCCCACACCAAGGTCGCCGGGCGCCCCATCCTGATCGACGACGCCACGCGCGCAGGACTGGGCGGCTCGATCGAGGTCGAAGCGCTGGGCCCGGTGAGCATCCGCGGCAAGGCGCAACCCGTCAACGTGTACGCCCCGCTGCCATGAGCGAACCCACTTCACCCCCGGCGAACGAAGAAGCCAAGAAGCGCCTCCGCGACAAGGTCGACAAGCTGCTCGCCCGCGAACCGGCCAGGAGCGAATCGAGCATCGTCCTCAGCGGCCATACGATGAGCTACCGCGCCGTTGCCGAGTTCGTTCCCATCGCCGCTGCGGGCGTCGACGACAAGCGTGGCGAGCCCGAGGCGGCCGTCTTCACGACGTCGTACCTGCTCGATTCGGTCGATCCCGCGACCCGTCCCGTGTGTTTCGTGTTCAACGGCGGGCCGGGGTCGGCGTCGATCTGGCTGCACCTCGGCGCGCTCGGACCCAAGCGCGTGGTGATCCGCGAGGACGGGACGATGCCCCCGCCGCCGTACACGGTGACCGACAACCGCGAGTCGTGGTTCGAGCACTTCGACCTGGTGTTCATCGATCCCCCGCACACCGGCTACT
>DATGDG010000171.1:0-4118 GCA_035311025.1 Casimicrobiaceae bacterium | reverse complement strand
CGCTCGATCGCGCTGCCCGAGACGGGCGCCGTCGACATGAGCGGCCTCACCCACGCCGATTCGGCGGCGCTCGCCGTCGTGATTGCACTCAAGCGCCGTGCCGTCGCCGAAGGCCGGGCGCTCGCCATCGAGGGCTTGCCGCCGTCGCTGCAGTCGCTTGCCCTCGCGTACGGCGTCGAAGACCTGATCGCTTGACCCGGTCCCGCGCAGCGCAGAATCACGCCATGCGCCCGGACCGCGCGGCGCCGGCGCCCCGTGGTTGACGCAGTCGAAGTCATCGGCATCGCGCGCCGCTTCGGCAGCGTGCAGGCACTCTCCGGCATCGACCTTCGGGTTGCGCGGGGCGAGTTCTTCGGCCTGCTCGGGCCCAATGGCGCCGGCAAGACGACGCTGATCTCGATCCTCGCCGGCCTGACGCGGGCAGATCGCGGCGTCGCGCGGATCCTGGGTCACGACGTCGTCGCCGATTACCGCCAGGCGCGCCGCGCGCTCGGGGTGGTGCCCCAGGAGCTCGTGTTCGACCCGTTCTTCTCGGTGCGCGAGACCCTGCGCATCCAGTCGGGATACTTCGGGCTGCGCGACAACGATGCGTGGATCGACGAGCTGCTGCACCACCTCGACCTGACGTCGAAGGCGGATGCGAACATGCGCGCGCTCTCGGGCGGGATGAAGCGGCGCGTGCTGGTGGGCCAGGCGCTGGTGCACAAGCCTCCGGTGATCGTCCTCGACGAGCCGACGGCCGGCGTCGACGTCGAGCTGCGCCAGAGTCTCTGGGGCTTCATCCGCAAGCTGAATCGCGACGGCCACACAATCATCCTGACGACCCACTATCTCGAGGAAGCCGAGGCGCTCTGCGGCAGGATCGCGATGATGAAAGCCGGGCGCATCGTCGCGCTCGACACGACGCGCAACCTGCTGTCGCGCTTCGCCGGATTGACGGTGCGGCTGTCCGCAGCGCGGCTCCCCGATGCCTGGATCGGGCGGCTCGCCCGCCGCGAAGGCGACGTCCATTACGTCGAGCTCGAGACCTACGGCGAGCTCGAAAGCCTGCTGGCTGCGCTGCGCACCGAGGGCATTGCGATCGACGAGCTGACCCTCGCCGGGACCGACCTCGAGCAGGCGTTCCTGCGCATCATGGCGGGCAGCGCGACGAGCGACGAGGCCGCGATCATCGAGGCGCTGCCGGAGGCATGATGGAACGACAGGGCCCGTCGACGCTGGGGCAGGCCGCGCGCAGCGGCTTCGTCACCCTCCTGTACAAGGAGTTGCTGCGTTTCTGGAAAGTGAGCTTCCAGACGATCGGGGCGCCGGTGCTGACCGCGCTCCTGTATCTGCTGATCTTCTCGCACGTCCTCGAGAGCCGCGTGACGGTGTTCGGCGGCCAGGTACGCTACACGGCGTTCCTGGTGCCGGGACTGGTGATGATGGCGGTGCTCCAGAACTCGTTCGCCAACGCGTCGTCGTCGCTGATCCAGTCGAAGATCACCGGGAACCTGATCTTCGTGCTGCTGCCGCCGCTGTCCCCGCTCGACATGTACGGCGCCTACGTGCTGGGCGCGATGGTGCGTGGCGTGGTCGTCGGCCTCGGCGTGTACGCGGTGACGCTCGGGTTCGTTCCGGCGCTGCTCCACCTCGCGCACCCGGCGTGGGCGGCGGCGTTCGCACTGCTCGGCAGCGCGATCCTCGCCACGCTGGGGCTCGTCGCCGGCATCTGGGCCGACAAGTTCGACGAGCTCGCCGCGTTCCAGAACTTCCTGATCATGCCGCTCACGTTCCTGTCCGGCGTGTTCTATTCGATCCACACGCTGCCGCCGTTCTGGCAGGGGCTGTCGCATTTCAACCCCTTCTTTTATATGATCGACGGGTTCCGGTACGGATTTTTCGGCCTGTCGGATGTCCCGCCGGGCCGCAGCCTTGCGCTGGTCGCCGCCGCGGCGCTCGCGCTGGCGGCCACGGCGCTCACGATGCTCGCCCGCGGCTGGAAACTGAGGCACTGAATGGTCACCCCCGAATCGATCCAATCGTCGATCCTCGCCAACATGGCCTGCGACACGGTCGAAGTCGCCGGCGACGGCCAGCACTTCGAGGCACTGATCGTGTCGCCGGCCTTTCGCGGGCTGTCGCGCATCGCGCGGCACCGGCTGGTCTACGCCGCGCTGGGCGACCGCATGCGCGAGGAGATCCATGCGCTGTCGATGACGACGCAGACGCCCGAGGAGCGCGCTGCGGCGCAGCGCGCGGGCTGACGTGGACAAGCTCGTCATCGAGGGCGGCCAGCCGCTGGCCGGCGAGATCCGCGTCTCGGGCGCGAAGAACGCGGCGCTGCCGATCCTCTGTGCAGGGTTGCTGACGCCCGAACCGCTGACGCTGTCGAACGTTCCCCGGCTGAACGACGTGCGCACGATGCAGTCGCTGCTCGGCCAGATGGGCGTGCGCCAGGAGAGCGCCGCGCCCGATGCCGTGACGCTGGACGCCTCGCGCATCGACTGGCCCCTCGCACCCTACGAGCTCGTCAAGACCATGCGCGCGTCGATCCTCGCCCTCGGCCCGCTGCTCGCACGCTGCGGCGAGGCGCGCGTGTCGCTGCCGGGCGGCTGCGCGATCGGCCTGCGACCGGTCGACCAGCACGTCAAGGGCCTGCAGGCGATGGGTGCCGAGGTCGACCTCACCCACGGCTACATCAATGCCCGTGCGGCGCGCCTCAAGGGGACGCGCTTCGCGTTCGACCTGGTCACCGTCACCGGAACGGAGAACCTGATGATGGCCGCCGCGCTCGCCGATGGCGTGACCACCCTCGAGAACGCCGCCCGCGAGCCCGAGGTCGTCGACCTTGCGCACTGCCTGATCGCGATGGGGGCCCGGGTCACCGGCGCAGGCAGCGACCGGATCGTCATCGAGGGCGTCGACCGTATGCACGGGGCATCCCATGCGATCATGCCCGACCGGATCGAGACCGGGACCTTCCTTGCGGCGACCGCGGCGACCGGAGGCGATGTCGTCGTCAGCAACACCGACTGGCACGCGCTGGCGGCGGTGATCGACAAGCTGCGCGAAGCGGGCGCCGACATCGCGACGACCGAGTCGGCGATCCGCGTGCGCTGCGACGGCCGGCCGCGCGCGGCCAATGTCCGCACCGCGCCTTTCCCGGCATTCCCGACCGACATGCAGGCGCAGTTCATGGCGCTGGTTGCGCGCGCCGAAGGCACGTCGGTGATCACCGAGACGATCTTCGAGAACCGGATGATGCACGTCCAGGAACTCCGGCGACTGGGCGCCGACATCGACGTCGAGGGCAACACCGCAGTCGTCCGCGGCGTCGCCCGGCTCACCGGTGCGAACGTGATGGCGACCGACCTGCGCGCCTCGGCTTGCCTCGTCATTGCGGGGCTGGTCGCCGACGGTCCGACGACGATCGACCGCATCTATCATCTCGACCGCGGCTACGAGCACATCGAGGACAAGCTGTCCGCGCTCGGCGCGCGCATACGCCGGATCCAATGACCGCGGCGGACATCGGCGCAGGCGAGCTGCGCGACGCGCCGCTCGGACACGCGACCGATTATCCCGATCACTACGCGCCGTCGCAGCTCTATCCGGTCGCACGCGCGCCGCAGCGCGCCGCGCTCGGCATCCGCGACCGGCTGCCGTTCGCGGGCGTCGACCGGTGGACGGCGTATGAGCTCACCTGGCTCGACGAGCGGGGCAAGCCGCAGGTCGCAATGGCCAGCTTCGGGGTGCCGATCGAATCGCCGTCGATCATCGAATCGAAATCGATGAAGCTCTATCTGGGCTCGTTCGCGCAGACGCGCCATGCCCGCGCCGGGGACGTGGCCGCGACGATCGAGCGCGACCTGTCGTCGGCAGCCGGTGCGCCGGTGACGGTCGCGCTGCTGGCGCCGGAGGCCTTCGCCGCACAGACGATCCACGAGCTCGAAGGCGAGATCCTCGACGGCCTCCCCATCGCCTGCGAGGCCTACGAAGTCGACCCGGGGCTGCTGGCCGCGCGGGACGTCGTAGTCTCGGAGACCCTGACGACCAACCTGTTCCGGTCGGTGTGCCCGGTGACCGGCCAGCCCGACATCGCGTCGCTGCAGATCGCCTATCGCGGCCCGCGGATC
>DATGDG010000170.1:0-5471 GCA_035311025.1 Casimicrobiaceae bacterium | reverse complement strand
GATACATCATCCATCACGATCTGGTGATGCTGCGCAGGCGGTGATCGGCGGCAGGGCGGTGCCCCGGGCGACCGGGGGGGCACCGCCGCTGCGCGACCGGCTTCCGGTCGGCGCGCTGCAGGCCGCCGGTCCAGGTGAGGGGTCAGCGCTCGTCGGTGGAATAGACGTAGGGCTTCTGCGGCACGCACCCTTCGTCCATCTCGCGGCGCAGCTTCAGGCTCGCCGGAAGCTTGTCCCACCAGATCGCACGCCCGGCGCGCTGTTCGCTCTCGAGTTGCGGCTTGGCTGCGAGCAGCTCGCGCATGAACCGGGTGTGGTCCGAAACGTAGTTGCGCGCGGGAAGCATCGGCATGGCATGGGTCTCGAAAACGGAAGCGACCTGCCATTCTAGCATCGCTGCCGGAGGGGTCCGCGGCCTTGCAGCCCCCGGTGACCGGCGCCGCGGCGTCAGGAAGCGGCCCGGTCGCGCATCGATCCGGCGACGATGCGAAACGAAAAGAGACGGCATTCGAGCGCGCCATTCCACAGCGGCGTGCGGCGCTCGGGCTTGAGGCCGATCAGCCTGGCGAGGCGCAGGTCGCCGGTGAACAGGCAGGCGGTCCAGCCGCTGTATCCTTTCTTCAGCACGTCGCCCAGGCGCGGATAGAACTCGGCGAGCTTTCGTGCGTCGTCGAGGCGCACGCCGTAAGGCGGATTCGAAAGCAGCAGCCCTTCGGGTGCGGGTGCGGCGCGCGCCAGGACATCGGCGCGCTCGACCTGCACGAACTCCGCGACACGGGCCGCCGCGAGGTTCACCCCCGTCTTGGCAACGGCCTGCGGCGACAGGTCGCTCGCGAAAATCGAGACCGGCGAAGGCGGGGACCGCACGCGGTCGCGTGCCGCCTGTTTCATGCGTTGCCACGCCGGGCCGTCGTACCAGAGAAGCTTCTGGAAGCCGAAGCTGCGCGCGAGCCCCGGTGCGCGGTCGGCGGCGATCAGCGCCGCCTCGATGGCGATCGTGCCGCTGCCGCACATCGGGTCGAGGAGGACCCGACCGGGCGTCCAGTGGGCGAGCGCGAGCAGCCCTGCGGCGAGGTTCTCACGCAGCGGCGCCTCCTCGCTCTCGCGGCGATAGCCGCGCTTGAACAGGGGCTCTCCGGAGGTGTCGAGGTAGATCGTCGCCTCGCGTTCGGTCAGGTGAACGTGGACGCGGACGTCGGGCGCGCGCTTGTCGATCGACGGTCGGACGCCGCGTTCGGCGCGGAAGCGGTCGCAGACGGCGTCCTTGACCCGCAGCGTCGCGAACTCGAGACTCGCCAGCGGAGAGCGCGTCGCTGCGACGTCGACGCGCAATGTCCGCTCCGGGCGGAAATGCCGGGTCCAGTCGATCGCGTGCACGGCAGCGTAGAGGTCGCGCTCGTCGTCGTACTGCGCGCCGCCGACGCGCCACAGGATTCGGCTCGCAAGCCGCGATTCGAGGTTCGCGCGGCAGGCAAGCGGGAGCTCGCCCGCGAAGCCGACGCCGCCATCGACGGCCGCCACGTCGACCGCGCCCTGCGCCGTCAGCTCGGCAGCCAGCGCGCTTTCGAGGCCGCGCGGACACGGCGCGAAGAATCGCTCGCTCACGTCCGGGTCGCCGACCCGCTGCGCCGCCCGCGCGAGACGAGGGTTCGAACCACGTCGCCGGACCGTCAGAAAGGTTTGGCGACGACCAGCCAGACGATCGCGACCAGCAGCGGGAGCGCCGGGATCTCGTTGATCCAGCGGTAGAAGACGTGGCCGTGCCGGTTGCGGTCCTGCGCGAAGTCCCGCATCAGCCGACCGAGGTAGAAGTGGAACGCGACCAGCACGATCACCAGCGCGAGCTTGGCGTGCAGCCATCCGCCGCTGAAGCCGTAGCCCAGCCACAGCCACGTCCCGAATACGATCGTCAGCACGGCGGCGGGCGCCATGATGCCGTAGTAGAGCTTGCGCTCCATCGTCTTGAAGCGCTCGATGCCGATGCGGTCCTCGGGCGCGGTCATCGCGTGGTAGACGTACAGCCGGGGCAGGTAGAACAGCCCGGCGAACCACGAGACCATGAAGACGATATGCAGTGTCTTGATGATGGGCAAGGACGGACCTCCGGATCGGTCAGGTCATTCCAGCCGGATGTCGCCGTCGAACTTCGCGACGAGCTTGAGGCCCGCGATCTCCAGGGTCATGCGTGCCGGAAAGCTCTCGTTGCCCGCGACCGCGCGGGCCGCGATCGCCCTGGCCACCGCCTGTTCGATCTCGCGCTGAGAACTGACGCCGACCATCTTGAGGAACTTGCGGATGCTGAGGTTCAGGGTCTCTTCGTTCATCACGGTCTCCTTCGGTCCCGGCCCGGGTCAGGTCGGACATGTACGATAGCGGACCTGTCGCTGCGGTCCGGGCACCCGTCGCGGCCCCTGCGGGCGGCGATCTGCGACCCGGTCGCGAACGCCGCATTGTCCCACCAAACGGCTCACCACCACCTTTCCCCGACATGGACGACCTCTACCAGCGACTTGCCGATGCCGTCGATGCGATGGCGCGCTTCGAGGGCTACCCCTACGCCGACCGCAGCCAGGCGTGGCTCGATCGCCTCGCCGTGAACCTGCCCGAGTTGCGCGATCTCGAAACGCTTTCTCCCGGGCCCGATACCGGATACCTGCTGGCGGCAACTGCGGCGGTGCAGCCGGGCGGCGCGCCAATCGGCGATGACGCCCCGGGAATCGCGGCGATCGCGCGTCGCCATCGTGAGAGCCCGGGGAACGCGGCTGCCGATGCGGTCGCGTCGCTCGCGAAAGCCCGCGCGAAAGCGCAGCTCAACGCATTCATCGGGCTTGCCGATCCGGCGGCGCTCGAGGCCGCGGCGAATGCCGCTGCGCAACGCCATGCGGGCGGCGCGGCGATGCCACTGATGGGTGTCCCGGTCGTGGTGAAGGACCTGATGCGCGTCGCGGGCTTTTCGAGGACCAGAGGCACGGGTGCTCCGGCATCCGCGTCGGCGACGCACGACGCCGCGGCGGTCGCCCGCCTGCGCGAGGCCGGCGCGCTCGTCGTCGGCACGACCAACCTGCACGAGTTCGCCTATGGCATCACCAGCGAGAATCCGCATTTCGGATTCGTCGGGAACCCGCGCGCCCCGGGGCGAACGCCGGGCGGTTCGAGCGGCGGGTCGGCCGCGGCGGTCGCTTCCGGCATCGTGCGGCTTGCCGTCGGCACTGACACCGCGGGGTCGATACGCATTCCGGCAGCGTGCTGCGGGGTCGTCGGCTTCAAGCCGACCTACGATGCGGTTTCGCGCGAAGGGGTGCAGGCGCTGGGTGCCAGCCTCGATCACATCGGGCCGCTCGCCGCGAGCGTCGCCGACGCCGCGCTGGGCTATGCGATCATGGCCGGGCAGCCGGCGCGCACTGCCGATGCCGCGCCGCTCTCCGGGCTGCGCGTCGGAGTTCCGCGCCGCCATTTCTTCGAACCCATCGCCCCGGACGTCAGGCGCAGCGTGGACGCCGCGCTCGAGGCGATGCGTGCCGACGGCGCACGGATCGTCGAGGTCGACGTGGCCGGCATCGAGCACGCCGCGGCGCTCCAGTTCGCGACGCTGTGCAGCGAGGCGACCGACGCGCTCTGGGGCACGCTGCTGGATCACCCGGACTCGCTCGGCGCCGACGTGCGCGTGCGCCTCGAGATCGGTCAGTTCATTCCCGCGACCTGGTACGTGCGGGCGCAACGCGGCCGTGCCGAGCTTGCCGCTGCATTCGGCGACGCGATGCGCGGCGCCGACGTCCTGGTCACGCCGACGCTGCGCATCGCCGCGCCTCCATCCGGGACCCGCGAGGTGACCATCGACGGACGCAGGATGCCGCTGCATCCGGCAATGACCGGACTCACGCTGCCGTTCAACCTGACCGGGATGCCGGCGCTTTCGATGCCTTGCGCCGACGGAGACGGCGGCCTGCCGGTCGGCCTGCAGATCGCGGGCCGCCGGGGCGACGACTGGCGGGTGCTCGGTGTCGCGGCGCGCTGCGAGGCGCTGCTTGCGGCGGACGCGTCGCGTTGAATCCGGCGGGCGTTGAAAGCCCGGGCTATTTCAGCAGGCGCCGGCGCGTCAGCACCAGCGCGGCGTAATACGCCGCGATCGCGTAGGCGGCCAGCACCGCGACGTGCAGGGCGACGTCCGTCGGCACGCGTCCCAGCATCAGCGGCCGGGCCATGTCGATCGCGTGCTTGAGCGGCAGCGCCTGGGCGATGTGCGCCAGCCACCCCGGCATCTGCTCGACCGGGAAATAGACGCCCGAGAACAGGAGCATCGGCGTCAGCACCAGCGTGAAGAAATAGGTGAAGAAGTCGTAGCTTGGCGCCAGCGCGTTCATCACCAGCCCGAACGCGCCGAAGCACAGGCCGACGACGAATCCCAGCGGCAGGATCCACAGGGCGTGCCAGGTGTGGCCGAAACCCAGCGCGAGGATGACGATCAGGATGGCGGCCGTCGACATCACCGCCTTGGTCGCGCACCAGATCCATTCGGCGAGCACGACGTCGTCGAGCGCGATCGGCGCGTTGATGATCGCCTCCCAGGTCCGCTGGACGTGCATCCGGGAGAACGCCGAGTACATGCCCTCGAAGCTCGCGGTGAACATCGCGCTCTGGCACACCATGCCGGTGCCGATGAACGCGACGTAGGGCATGCCGCCGACTTCGCCGATGAACGAGCCGATGCCGTAGCCCAGTGCGAGCATGTAGAGCAGCGGGTCGGCGATGTTGCCCAGGATGCTCGCGATCGCGAGCTTGCGCCACACCAGCAGGTTGCGCCGCCACACGGGCACGAAGCGCGTCGACAGCGCAGGGGGCCGGAATGCGGACGAGACGTTCATTCGTCTGGCGAGCTGGGGCGCCGTACCGGCGCGCAGCGTGCCCGGACGAAGGACAAGGTCATCGTCAGTCGCGCAACTCGCGTCCGGTCAGCTTGATGAACAGGTCCTCGAGGTTCGCCGGACGGTGCAGGTAGCGCAGGCCGCTGCGGGTCGCGAGATCCGCGAGCAGCGGCGCGGCATCGCTCGCATAGCAGAACGCCGTCTCGCCCGCGAGCTCCAGGCGGCGCGCGAGCGCCCGGCCGTGGGTCCCGGCCCAGGCTCTCGCGTCGTCGCCGTAGACTTCGACCACCTCGGGCTCGACGTGGGCTGCGAGCAGCGCTCGCGGCGTGTCGCAGGCGATCAGCGTGCCGTGGTCGATCACCGCGAGCCTCGTCGCGAGCCGCTCGGCCTCGTCCATGAAATGCGTCGTCAGCAGGATCGTCTTCCCCTGCGACAGCAGCTGGCGCAGGCCGTCCCAGATCAGGTGCCGCGCCTGGGGATCGAGTCCGGTGGTCGGCTCGTCGAGGATCAGGATCTCGGGATCGTTGATCAGCGCACGCGCGAGCATCAGGCGCCGCTTCATGCCGCCCGACAGCGTGCGGATCTGCGCTCTGGCCTTGCTGCGAAGCC
>DATGDG010000169.1:0-5669 GCA_035311025.1 Casimicrobiaceae bacterium | reverse complement strand
GATGTTGAGCGCCGTCCCGCCGTGGATCGTGCCGACGTGCAGCGTCGTGTACGGTACGTCGTAGGCGTCGTCGCGGCGGCCGTGATCGCGAAACCGCCGCGCCTGCTCGGTGATGTAGGCGACGATCTCGCAGGCGATCTGGACGGCGTTGACGCCCTTGGGCGTCAGCGACGAATGCGCCTCGTGCCCGCGGACGCGGCAGCGCCAGGTCGTCCGGCCCTTGTGCGCGACGACGAGCCGCATCCCGGTCGGCTCGCCGACGATGCAGCCCGCCGGTTTCCAGCCTTTCGCCACGACATCGCCGATCAGGCGACGCACGCCGATGCAGCCGACTTCCTCGTCGTAGGACAGCGCGAAATGCAGCGGCCGCTCGAGGCCGCGGCGCAGGAACTCCGGCACGCAGGCGAGGGCGATCGCCGAGAAGCTCTTCATGTCCGCGACCCCGCGCCCGTAAAGCCGATCGCCTTTGAGCGTCGCGACGAAGGGATCCGTCGTCCACGGCTGGCCGTCGACCGGCACGACGTCGGTATGGCCGGACAGGACGATGCCGTCATGGGTCGCATTGCCGCTGCGCGCGGCGAGGGTGGCGAACAGGTTGGCCTTGGTCCCCTCGTCGTTGTAGGTCAGCGTCGTCGTTGCGCCATGACCTTCGAGGTAGGTCCGGATCCATTCGATCAGCGCGAGGTTCGAATCGCGGCTCACCGTCGGGAAGGCGACGAGGCGGCGGATCATCTCCAGCCCCCGGATGTCGCCGGGGCCGATCGTCGAAAGCAGGGATAGGTCGCGAAGCTCGGCAGGCGCGTTCATGATGACGTCCCGTTCCGCATGGAACGTCAGGATATCACCGACGTCGTCGAAGCACGACCGCGTAGCCGTGACCGCCGATCGCGAAGCTGAAACCGACCGGGGCCGCCTGCGCTATGCTTGGCCGTGCTGCCGCCCATTCGACTCCCGCGATTCCCGTTCGGACACAATCGACGATGACCGCCCCCGCACTTCGCCGTCCCGCATGGAGCGCGGCTGCCCTCCATGGCTGACTCGCGCGCGCTGCAGGACGACGATCCTGGCGGATCACTCACACTCGTCCAGGCCATGCGCAAGCTGGCCGGGCGGCTGTTCATCTACTCGCTGTTTCCCGTCGTGTTCTCGCAGGCGTTCACGCTGCGACGGCGGGCAATGAACTTCGTGCCACCGGTCGGACGCCCGGAGGGCAGGATCGGGCGCGGCGAACCGCTGCGTTTCCTGGCGATCGGCGATTCGATCGTTTCCGGCGTCGGCGCAAGACGCATCGAGCAATCGACGGTGGGCCAGGTGGCGCGCTTCATGTCGGGTCGGCTTTCGCGCGAGATCAACTGGCACGCCGCGGGGAAGATCGGGGCGAGCGCGCGGGGGGTGCGCGTGGACGTCCTTCCGGGGCTGCCTGCGCAGGCGTTCGATGCGATCCTGGTGTCGGTCGGGGTCAACGACGTGCTGAAGTTCGAGCGCAGCGGCCGCTATCGCCGCCAGCTGCTCAAGCTGCTGCACGAGCTTCGCAGGCATTCGCCCGACGCGGTGATCGCCTGCCTCGGACTGCCTCCGCTCGACGAGTTTCCGAAGCTCAAGCGGCCGCTGCGCTGGATCGTCGGGCTGCGCGTGCGGCGCTTCGATCAGGCCGCGCGCGAGGCTCTCGAACGCATGCCCGATGCCCTGCACATCCCGGTCAGCTTCTCGCCAAGGCCCGAGATGTTCACGGACGACGGGCTCCATCCTTCGGAGGCCAGCCAGCGCAGGCTGGCGAAGATCATCGCCGGGGTGATGACGCCCAGGCTCGGCACCTCGAAGCGGAACGCGCGCGACGCGGCATGCTGAAGCCCGGTGCGGGCGCGCTGACACTGCTGCTCGGGGCGCTGATCGCCCTCGCCCCGCTGACCATGGACATCTACCTCGCGTCGATGCCCTCGATGGCGCAAGCGCTGCTGTCGACCGCCGACGAGGTGCAGCTCACGCTGTCGATCTACATGTACGCCTGGGGCTGTGCCCAGCTCGCGGCCGGCCCACTGTCGGATCGCTACGGGCGCCGGCCCGCACTGCTGTGGGGGCTCGGGATCTTCGTCGTCGCGTCGGTCGTGTGCGCGCTGTCGCGCAACGTCTGGACGCTGATCGGCGGGAGGCTCGTGCAGGGGCTGATGATGGCCCCGATCGCGGTCATCCCGCGCGCGATTGCCCGCGACCTGTACACGGGCGAGAAGGCCGCGCACCTGCTGTCGCTGATGGGCGTCGTGCTGGGAATCGCACCGATCGTCGCGCCGATCATCGGCAGTCACCTGCACGTCTGGTTTGGCTGGCAGGCGAACTTCGTGTTCGTCGCAGCGTTCGGCGCGGTCCTGTTCGCCTGGACCTTGGTGGCGCTGCCGGAAACGCTGCACGACGGCGATCCGCGCGCAACCGATCCGCGCGTCGTCGCCGCGAATTACTCGCGGCTCCTGCGCTCGCGCCGCTACCTCGTCTATCTGCTGGTCGCGGCCTTCGGCCAGAGCGGACTGTTCGCCTTCCTGGCAGGAAGCTCGTTCGTGTTCGTGTCGGCAATGGGCCGCGGGGAGACCGGTTTCAGCTGGCTGTTCGGAAGCGTGATGCTCGGCAACCTGACGGGGGCGACGATCTCGAGCCGGCTGGTCAGGCGCGTCGGAATCGACCGGCTGATCGGGGTCGGGACGGCGCTGATGCTCGCGGCAGGGGCGGCGCTGGCGGGCCTCGCCGTGCTTCGCGTCAATCACCCGCTGGCAGTCGTCGCGCCGATGTTCACGTTCATGGTGGCGCTGATGATGACGATGCCGGGCGCGGTGGCCGCGGCGCTGACGCCGTTTCCCGACATTGCCGGCAGCGCGTCGTCGCTGCTGTTCTTCGTGCAGCTCGCCGTTGCCTCGACGGCCGCCCTGATCGTCGGACTGACGTTCGACGGCAGCGCGCGCCCGATGGCTTTGACCATCGGCGTCGCCGCGCTGGGAACTTTCCTGAGCTTCAAGCTCGCCAAGCGCGTTGCGGCCCCACCGGGCTAGAGCACGCTGGCGCCGCGTCCGGGCGCGGCGCCTGCGCGGCTGCCGGGCGGACGGAAGCGAGGGAAGAGGTCAGGAGGCGGTGAGCAGGCGCTCGATCGACGATACGATCGGCGTTGCGGGCTCGATGCCCAGGCGCTTGACCAGCGCCTTGGCGAATTCGGGAAGCAGGTCGTGGAGATCGCGCACGTTGGCGGTCTTCTGCAGCCGCATCATCATGCCGTAGCCGCGCAGGCCGAGATGCGCATTGATCGCGTCGCTCATCATCTGCTGTGCCTGCAGGTAGCGCTCGACTTCGTCCTGCGAGCGCTGTGGCGCGGCGTCCCTGACCTCGGGGCTGCTCGAGATCGAGGGGGCGGAAAAGCGCTTGGCGATGAGCCCTCCGCGCTCGAGTGCCGCCATTGCGCGCTCGTCGAGCTTCAATGCACGCGCCTTGGCGAGCACCTGCGCGACGGTGCAGTTGCCGTCGATCAGGATCAGCAGGCTGCGCAGCGTCAACGGAAGGTTGAGCGTGCGCTCCTTGAGTTCCCGCAGGCCGAGCTCGGTCTTCGCATAGATCTCGGACGGGTCCATCGGCACTGCGTCTGCGTAGCTGGCGTCCATCATGCGCGAATGGGGAGCAAGTATAGTGCCAGGCCTCGGCGCGTAGTGAACAACCGATGCGCTACAGCCGGCTCGCCGAGGCGTGGGAGAATCCGCGGCCGATGCCGGATCGCGCGGATCGCGGCATCGCTGGAATCGCAACCGGGGCCACTTCAATGCTCGCGACCTTCGACCGGCGATTTTGCGCCCTCAACCGGTGGTGCATCGTCGTCCTGCTCGCCGCGATGGCGTGCATGGTGTTCGCCAACGTGGCGCTGCGATTTGCCACCGACCGCTCGATCCTGTGGGTCGAGGAAGCTTCGCGCTACACGATGATCTGGCTGACTTTCGTCGGCGCGGGGCTGGTGCTGCGCTACGGCGGACACGTCGGCATCGACACGCTGCAGCAGAAGCTGCCCCACCACGCCGCCGCGATCCGCATCGGGATATTCGCGCTCCTGCTGGGCTTCTTCGGCGTGATGGCGGTCGTCGGCCTGCGCTATGCGGCGCTCACCTGGGCGCAGACCACGCCGGTGCTGGAAATCCCGATCGGCGCCGTGTACCTCGCGATGCCGATCGGCTTCGCGCTGATGATCGTCCACCTGCTGCTGATGGCCCGAAGCTACCTGCGCCACGGGACGTACCTCGCCGACGGCGAGTTCGACGCCGACTCGGCGAAGCTCTAGGCGCGCACCGGCGATGGTCCCTGTGCTCTTCGTCGCCGCAGTCGCGCTGCTGCTCCTCGGCGTTCCGGTCGCCTTCTCGCTGGGGGGGGCGACGCTGGCCGCGATGCTGGTGGGGGAGGTGCCGCTGGTCGCGCTGCCGAAATACCTGTTCTCCGGCATCGACCTGTTCGTGCTCGAAGCCGTGCCGTTCTTCATCCTGACCGCCGAGCTGATGACCGGAGGCGCGCTCTCGGATGTCCTGCTGCGATTCGCATCGCAGTTCGTCGGGCGCTTTCGCGGAGGCCTCGGCCACACGAACATCCTGACGCTGACCTTCTTCTCGGGAATCTCGGGTTCGGCGCTCGCCGACGCCGCCGGACCGGGCTCGATCATGATCCGCATGATGCGCGAGGACGGTTACGATCCCGGCTATGCGGCGGCGCTGACCGCTGCCACATCGATCCTCGGTCCGATCGTTCCACCGTCGATCAGCGTCATCGTCTATGCGCTTGCCTATCCCGGGGTGAACCTCGTCGGCCTGCTGATCGCGGGCGTGGTTCCCGGGATCGTGATCGCGCTCGCGATGGCAGCCGTCAATCACGCGACGTCGATCCGCCGCAACTACCGGGGCCAGGTGCAGCCATTCGCGCTCGCCGACTATCTGCGCAACACCTGGCGGGCGATTCCGGCACTGCTCCTTCCGGTCCTGATCCTCGGCGGCATCGGGTCGGGCGCGTTCACGCCGACCGAGGCTTCCGTCGTTGCAGTGTTCTACGCGCTGTTCGCCGGGCGGGTGGTCTACCGGACCCTCGAATGGAAGATGCTGCCGGGGATCCTCGCGCGCTCGGCGCTGATGACGGCGTCGGTGCTGATCATCGTCGGCATGTCGGCGGCATTCGCGTGGGTGCTGACCGTGTCGCGGGTACCGCAGCACCTGACCGACTGGATCGTCGGGATGCAGCTGGCGCCGCTGGCATTCCTGCTCGCCGTGAACCTGCTGCTGCTGGCCTTCGGCATCTTCATCGAGCCGCTCCCCGGCATCGTCGTCCTGGTGCCGATCCTCGCGCCGATCGCACACGCGCTCGGCATCGACGACCTGCAGTTCGGCATCATCGTGATCGTCAACCTGACGATGGGCATGATCACGCCGCCGGTGGGCGGGCTGCTGTTCGTGACGTCGGTGGTAGCGCGGGTGCCGCTCGCGAAGATGGTGCGCGAGCTGTGGCCGTTCATTTGGGCGCAGATCGCCGTGTTGCTGCTGCTCACGTACGTGCCGGCGCTGTCGACGTGGCTGCCGGCGCAGTTCGGCATCCGCTGATCTTCTGCCGTCGTTCCTTCGTCTTGCGAGGCCGCGGTGGGGCGGCAGGCCACCGCGGGCTTCAGTGTTCAG
>DATGDG010000168.1:0-10728 GCA_035311025.1 Casimicrobiaceae bacterium | reverse complement strand
GCGCCGGTAGTAGAACGCCGCGGCGCCCCACGAGGCCACCATCAGCGCGGTGAGGAGGATGCCGAGCGTGCCGAAATCGAGGTGTTCGAGCGCTTGCCACGGCCAGCCCTGCCAGCCGAGTCCGCCGGCGAGAAGCTGCAGCCATTCGATTCCGCCGACGACCAGTGCGACGATGACGCCGAGGCCGGTGACCACGGTATTGAAGAGCAGCTTGCGCAGCGCGTCGGCCATCGCCCAGTCGTAGATGCGCAGCATGACCACGCCATCGAGGGTATCCATCAGGCTCATGCCGGCGGTGAAGAGCAGCGGGAACGTCATGACCGTGAGCAGGCCGACCTCGCCGTGCTGGGCGAGCCTTGCCGACAGGCCGAGGATCGCGATCTCGGTGGCGGTGTCGAAGCCCAGGCCGAACAGGAGCCCGATCAGGTACATCTGCCGGCTCGAATGGATGCGCGCCTGGATGCTGCGGAACATCCGCGACATGAAGCCACGTTGCGCGAGCAGCTGGTCGATGGTCTCCGTCGGCATCGGCGCGAGCCCCTCGCGCGACTGCCGAAGCGCCCGCAGGAGCTGCAGCAGTATCCGCAGGTTGACCAGGCCGATCACCGTCAGAAAGAGCGCCGAAACCGACATGCCGATCAAGCTTCCGGCGCCGCGCAGCGCCGGCAGGTGCGTCTCGGTCTGGCGCGCCGCAAGCGCGACCGCCAGCGAGAGGACGATGACGACCGTCGAGTGGCCCAGCGAGAAATAGAGGCCCGTCGCAACCGGATGCTTGCCGTCGTGGCGCAGCTTGCGCGAGACGTTGTCGATCGCCGCGATGTGATCGGCGTCGAAGGCGTGCCTCAGTCCGAGGAAGTACGCCATCGCACCGAGCGCGAGCAGCGCCGGATCGTGCCGGGCCACGTTCCACAGCGAAAGCCAGGCCAGCAGGTTGAGCAGGCCCACGAACGCCAGCGGCGCGCGCGCGTTCCGCAGCCACTGCCGGGAGTTCGCGCCTGGCGCGATGCCGTTCACCCCATCTCCTCAGCAGATCCGCGGCAGTTGCTCGGCATTCAGCCAGTCGACCATGCGCCGGCCGCCGAGGCGAGTGCGCATCTGCACGAAGTGACGGTCGTCGGCGATCACCGACCCGATGCGCGCCGCGTTCCGGCCGAGGGGGTGCTCGCGCATCGTCTGCAGCAGGGCCTCGGCGCTGGTCTCGGCACAGACGAGGACGAGCTTGCCCTCGTTGGCCACGTTCAGCGGATCGAGGCCGAGCAGTTCGCAGGCCGCCTCGACCTCGGGTCGCACCGGTATCGACGACTCGTCGAGAACGATGCCGACCCGCGCCTGGTGGGCGATCTCGTTGGCGGTGGCGGCGAGGCCGCCGCGGGTGGGGTCGCGCATCAGGCGGATGGTATCGCCGGCGCGCGCCATCAGCATCGCGGTGAGGCCGCACAGCGGCGCGGTGTCGGACTGGATCGGTGCATCGAAACCGAGGTTCTCGCGCTGGCTCATGATCGCCATGCCGTGGTCGCCCAGCGTACCCGAAAGCAGCACGGCGTCGCCCGGGCGCGCCTGATCCCCCGACAGGGTCGCGCCTTTCGCGGCCGCGCCGATGCCGGTCGTGGTGATGAACAGCCCGTCGCCTTTGCCTTTTTCCACGACCTTGGTGTCGCCGGCGACCAGCGCGACGCCCGATTCCCGGCAGGCGCGCGCCATCGACGCCGCGATGCGATCGAGGTCGGACAGCGGGAATCCCTCCTCGATGATGAAGCCCGCGGTGATCCACAGCGGCGTCGCGCCCATGACGGCGAGATCGTTGATCGTGCCGTGTACCGCGAGGCAGCCGATGTCGCCTCCCGGGAAGAACAGCGGCGACACGACGTGGCTGTCGGTGCTGACCACCAGCCGCCCCGCCACCGGCGGCAGCAGCGTTCCGTCGTTTCCCTGGTCCAGCCAGGGATTGCCCAGATGCCGCGCAAAGAGCTCGCGCACCAGCTGGACCATCGCTCGCCCGCCACCGCCGTGCCCGAGATCGATGCGACCCCGCTTGATGTCGATCGCGCGCGCGTAGCCGGGCTTGACGTTTCCACTCATGCGGCGTTCTCGACGGCGTCCTTGTGCCGGCCATACGTGTAGTGCGCCGCGCAAGCCCCCTCGGACGACACCATGCACGAGCCCATCGGCGTCTCGGGCGTGCACACGGTTCCGAAGAGCTTGCAATCCTGCGGCCGCTTGAGTCCGCGCAGGATCGCACCGCATTCGCAGGCCCGGTTGTCGGCGATCGACGCGTAGGCGAGCGGAAAGCGGCGCTCGGCGTCGAAGCGCGCGTAGCGTTCGTTCAGGCGCAACGCGGAGTCCGGCACTTCGCCCAGTCCGCGCCACTCGAAGCTTTCGCGCAGCTCGAACACCCGATCCATCAGCTGCTGCGCCTTGAGGTTGCCTTGCGGGACCACCGCACGCGTGAATTCGTTCTCGACTTCCGCGCGGCCGTCGTTGACCTGGCGCACCAGCAGCAGGATCGCCTGCATCACGTCGAGCGGCTCGAAGCCGGCAATGACCACCGGCTTGCGGTGCGTGGTGGCAAACCTGGCATAGGGATCGCTGCCGATCACCGTGGAGACGTGGGCGGGCCCCACGAAGCCGTCGAGCGCCACGCCGTCCGGCGCCTCTTCCGCGGGCGCGTCGACGATCGCGGCGATCGCGGCGGGGGTCAGGACGTGGCAGCACAGCACCGAAAAATTGGCCAGCCCCTCGGCGTCCGCCTGCAGGATCGCGACGGCGGTGGGCGGGGTCGTCGTCTCGAAACCGATCGCGAAGAACACCACCTCGCGCTCCGGGTGCTCGCGCGCGATGCGCAACGCATCGTCGACCGCGTACACGGTGCGGATGTCGCCACCCTGCGCCTTGGCGCGCAGCATGGTGAGCCCTCCGGATGCGGGAACGCGCAGGGTGTCGGCGTAGGTGCAGACGATCGCGCCGTGCTCGAGCGCAAGCCGGATCGCCATGTCGATGCGCCCAACCGGCAGCACGCACACGGGGCAGCCCGGCCCGTGGATCATCTGCACGTTCGGGGGAAGGAGGTCGGGGACGCCATAGCGTGCGATCGCGTGGGTGTGCCCGCCGCAGAATTCCATGAAACGGTAAGTCCGGTCCGGATGCACTTCGGAGGCGATCGCACGCGCGATGCCCCGGGCCAGGGCCGCATCGCGGAATTCGTCGACGTATTTCATCGCAGCGGCTCCATGCCGAGCGGATCGGCTTCGGCCATCAGCGCGAGCGTGGCGGCGGCCTCGGCCCGATCGAGGCGGGTGAGGGCGTAGCCGACATGGACGATCACGTAATCGTCGACGTCGATCCCGTCGACCAGTGCCAGCGAGATTCGCTTGCGCACACCGCCCAGCTCGACCACGGCCTGCCCCGGATCGACCAGTTCGACCACACGCGCGGGAATCGCGAGACACATGGTGAAACCTCCTTCAGTGGACGCCGCCAAGGCGCCGGCGCGCGACATGCGCCTGGCCCAGGCACAGGCCGCCATCGTTGGGCGGAACTGCCCGAGCCTCGAGCACCCGCAGGCCGTGCTGCGCCAAACCCTCACGGACACCCGTCGCGAGCACGATATTGAGGAAGCACCCTCCGCCGAGCACGACGACGTCGATGCCGTGCTGATCGGCGGCATCGGCCGCCCAGGTCGCAAGCGCCGTGGCGACGGTGGCGTGGAAGCGCGCCGCTGCCACGTTCACGTCGGAGGCGTCGGGCAGCTGCGAAAGGGCGGGCAGCAGATCCAGACCCTGCGGCCCGATGCGGTAGCCATCGGGCCACGCCTCGGCGGGGCCGCAGGCCCTGGCCGCTGCCTCGAGTCGCATGGCGGCCTGCGCCTCGAAGTCCATCACCTCGCACAGGCCGAGCAGCGCGGCCGCGGCGTCGAAGCAGCGCCCGAGGCTCGTGGTGAGCGGCATCGCCGGGTCGCGCCCCAGCCAGCGGGCAAGTGCCGGCGCCGCCGCCTGGCGCGGGAATCGCCGCGGAATCTCGTCGACGCGCCCAAGTCGCGCGAGCGCGGCGGCGGCCATTCGCCAAGGTTCGCGCGCCGCGCGGTCTCCGCCGGGCAGCGCAAGAGGTGCAAGATGGGCGAGGCGCCGGAAATCGCCACCGTCGACCCGCAGGAGCTCGCCGCCCCACGCGCCGCCATCGGTTCCCATGCCGGTGCCGTCCAACGCCAGTCCGAGCACCGGGCCGCGGTGGCGATGCTCGGCGACCACCGCCGCGATGTGCGCGTGGTGATGCTGGACCGCAATGCACGGAACGCCGAAGCGCTCGGCCAACGCCAGCGCGTGGCGGGTGCTCGCGAAATCCGGATGCAGGTCGTGCGCGATCGCCTGCGGCTTCACGCAGCCGAGATCGAGCAGGTGCGCGACGACGTCCTCGAGCATCACCCGTGTCGCGGCGTTGTCCAGCGTGCCGATGTGCTGCGACACGAAGGCTTCCGCGCCACGCGTGACGCAGACCGTGTCCTTGAGGTCGGCGCCGAGCGCGAGCACGGCCGGGCCGTCGTCGTCGAGCCTGATCGCGCGCGGAGTGTAGCCGCGCGCGCGTCGCACGAAGCGCTCGCCGTGGCCCGTGGCCTGGACCACGCTGTCATCGCAGGGCACGGCGATGACGCGATCGTGAACGAGCATCGCATCTGCGATGCCGCCGAGTCGCGCAACGGCCTCGGCGTTGTCGGCGACCAGCGGCTCGCCTCCCGGATTGGCGCTGGTCATGACCAGCACCGCTAGATTCGGGCGTTCCAGCCAGGCGGTGCCTGCAGGCCGGCCGGCGAACTCGTGGAAGATCAGGTAATGCAGCGGGGCATAGGGGAGCATCACCCCGAGGCAGGCCATGCCATCGGCCACGCCGGGAAGGCCGGCGTCCGCTTCGGGACGCCGGTCGAGCAGCACGATCGGCCGCTCGGGCGCCTCGAGCTGGCGGCGCGCCGGCTCGTCGAGCCATACCCATTGCCGCGCCGATGCGCCATTGGCCACCATCAGCGCAAAGGGTTTCTGCTCGCGATGCTTGCGTTCGCGCAGGCGCCGGACCGACGCGGCGTTGCGCGCGTTACAGGCGAGGTGAAATCCACCCAGGCCCTTGATCGCGACGATCGAACCTGCACGCAGGGCCGCGACCGCCGCCGCCACCGGATCGTCGCAGGCGATCGGGTGTCCTCGGGCATCGACCCAGTCGAGCTGCGGCCCGCAGCTGGGGCAGGCGATCGGCTCGGCATGGAAGCGCCGGTCGGCGGGATCGGCGTATTCTGTCGCGCAGGCGCGACACATCGGAAACGCCGCCATGCTGGTACGCGCACGGTCGTAGGGCAGTGCCCGGGTGATCGTGTAGCGCGGCCCGCAGTGCGTGCAGTTGGTGAACGCGTAGCGCCAGCGCCGCTCGCGCGGGTCGAACATTTCCTGGAGGCACGCTGCGCACACCGCCGTGTCGTGGCCGATCATCGTGCGGGCGCTGCCGTCCTCGCTTGGTGCGATGGAGAAGTCCGGCATTGCCGCCGCCGGCGGCTGGTCCTCCCAAATGATCGAATCGATGCGCGCGAGCCCGGGACGATCGCTCTCCAGCCGGCCGGTGAATGCGCCGACGGCGCCGAGGTCGCCCTGCAGCAGGATGTCGACGCCGGAAGGATCGTTGCGCACCCAGCCGCGCAGGCCGAGCTCGCGCGCCAGGTGCCAGACGAAAGGCCGGAAGCCCACGCCCTGGACGACCCCGCGCACGCGCAGGCGCCGCTGCACGGGCGGGTCGAATTCCGGCGGCGACGCGGGATGCCTCATTCCGGCGACCTAAGCCCCCTTCGCCGCCACGCTAGCCTCCGACTCCGGGCGACGATGCGGCCGGCCCTCGAGGCGCGTCCGGCGCGCGGCGTCGGCACCCGCCTGCAGCCAGTCGAGCCACGGCTGCATGCCCGCACCGGTCTGTGCGGAAACCTCCATGACGGCGAGGCGGGCGTTGACCTGCCGCGCATAGGCGATGCACTGCGCGACGTCGAACTGCAGGTGCGGCAGCAGGTCGACCTTGTTCAGAAGCATCAGGTCCGCCGCGTGGAACATGTCGGGATACTTGAGCGGCTTGTCCTCGCCTTCGGTGACCGACAGGACCACGACCTTGTGCGCTTCGCCGAGATCGAAGCTGGCGGGGCACACCAGGTTCCCGACGTTCTCGACCAGCAGCAGGCTGTCGTCGACAGGGGTCAGATGTTCGATCGCATGGCCGAGCATGTGGGCGTCCAGGTGGCAGCCCTTGCCGGTGTTGATCTGCAGTGCGGGGGCCCCCGTCGCGCGGATCCGGTCGGCGTCGCGCGCCGTCTGCTGGTCGCCCTCGATGACCGCCACCGGCAGGCGATCGCGCAGCATCTCGATCGTGCGCACCAGCAGCGACGTCTTGCCCGAACCGGGACTGGAAACCAGGTTGACCGCGAACACGCCGTGCTCCGCGAACCAGCGCCGGTTGCCGGACGCGTAGGCATTGTTGTGCGCCAGGATGTCCTGCTCGATGCGCAGCATGCGCTCCGGGCTCTGGCCCGGGGCATGGGCGTGCGCGGGCCCGAGTCCGAAGTGGAGGTCGTTGCCGGCGCTCCCGGGGTGATGCCGGTAGCGCAGCCGGTCCCCGGCCGCCTTCTCGAGGGTGGTTTGTCCCTGGCCGCATCCGCACACGTTGCACATCGTCGCCGTCCTCACTGAACCAGCAGATCGCGCAGCCGCATCTGCATGCCGTCGGTGGCCTCGACGTGCGGACCGCCGCAGATCGCGCAAGGTGCATAGAGCGTGTTCATCGCCACCTGCCGTCCGCAGTCGAGGCAGAAGCCGCTTCCCGGGACGATCGACCATTCGATCGTTGCACCGCGGGCGACGCTGTGCTCGAGCACGACGCCGAGGCAGAAGCGTAAAGCGTCGAGCTCGACCCCGGCAAGCTCGCCGATCTCGAGGGTCAGCGCGCTGACGCGGTCGAAACCCTGCTCGCGCTTCGCACTCTCGATGATGCCGAGGACACTTTCGGCCAGCGTCATTTCATGCATGCGCAAGCTCCAGGTCGCAGTCGACGCAGGGGTCGAGCGCCAGCAGCCAACGATGCGCCCGAGCCTCGGGCGACGTCATGTCTCGTCGTTCGACCAGCGACTGGCGCAACAGGCCGCGCGGATGGAAGTTCCATTCGGTCGGCGCGACGATCCGGTAGTCTGCGACGCGGCCGCCATCGAGCCGCAGCCAGTGGATGAGAACGCCGCGCGATGTCTCGACCGCGGCCAGACCGCAACCTGAAGCCGTGGGCCAGGCCTGCGCGATCGACGTATCGGGCGGACGATCCGCGCAGCCCGCCTGCGCCAGCTCGACCAGCCGGGCGAGCATGTGCGCCGCTGCGTCGTAACCGGCGCCGTCCTGCCACGCCCGCAGGAGCGGATGCGCCGCGACGCGTGCGATTGCGCCGGTCGCGGTCGGCTGGCCGCGCCACTCGGGAAGCGCGCCAAACCCCGGGTCCGCGGTCATCGCCGCGGCCATTGCCAGCGCGATGCCGCGACTCCATTTCGCCACCGGCGGCAGCATCGCCGGCGCGCGCGCGCGGGTGCCGACGTGCATCCAGCGCCCGAAGCGGCGCGCCGTCGGGGTCGTGCCACGCGTACACCATGTCGTCAGTCCATCGGTGTCGAGCGCCAGCCACTCGGCGGGATCCATGGCCAGGACCGTCCGCGCGAGCCCGTCGCGCAGCGCCGGCAGCGCGGCTTCCGGGGCGCCCGCGTGCAGAAGCAGCAGGCGAACCAGCTCGGGTTCCTGGTCCTCGCCCGCCTGGCCGGGCCAGGCGAGCAGCAGATTGCAGGCGTGCTCGCGCAACAGTTCGCCGAACACGATCCGCGAGCGCTGCGACGCATCGGGAGCGCCGTTCGGCGCGGCGCCGGCTGCCTGCAGCGCCAGCGCACAGGCGGCCTGCTGCGCTTCGCGGCACAGCGAGAATGCGCGTCCGATCCGCAGCATCGCCTCGTCGGGTGTGGCGCCGACGGTCCAGGCCTGCACCGGTGACCGCCGGGAGGAACGGACGGCGAGCCCGGTCACGTGGCCGCCAGCAAGCTGCAGCGACACCGTGAGGCGTTGCGGCGCAAGCGCGCTCATCCCGCCGGCCCCGGGGCCGAGCGCGTCGGTTCGCGCCTCCACCCTACATCTCCCGCAGCCGCGGTGGTCGTGCGACCAGATCCTCGAAGTAGCCCGACAGGTCGCTCTCGCCCCGCAGCGCAGCGTCGACGCCCTCGAGCGCGCGCCGGATCCGGAAAGCGTCCTCGGCGGAGAGAACCTCGCGCGCCATCGCCTGCACGACCAGCACCCAGGTCCCCGGCGGCTGTTCGCCGACCAGCGCGAGATTGATGCTCCGTCGCGTCGCACCCGTTTCGCCCACGGCGCGCCAGCCATCGCACTCGACGATGCGCATCGGGATTCCAATGCACATCAGGCATTCCCCGAGACGGCCGTCGGGCCCACTGGGCGACCTTCGCGCTGCACGCTCCGGCATTCACCCGAGTTCATGTCACCTCGATCTGGAGCAACTGCTTGCCCGCCGGATCGGTGACGTGCACCGCGCATGCAAGGCAAGGGTCGAAGCTGTGGATCGTGCGCAGGATCTCCAGCGGCTGCTTGGGGTCGTCGAGCGTGGTGCCGCGCAACGCGGCTTCGTAGGGCCCGTCCTGCCCGAGCGCATCGCGCGGTCCGGCATTCCAGGTGCTCGGCACGACCGCCTGATAGTTGTCGATCACCCCATTCTTGATGACGATCCAGTGGGCAAGCGCACCGCGCGGCGCTTCGGTGAAGCCTACGCCGCGCGCCATCGCGGGCCACGACGAGGGTTCCCACAGCGTCGCGTTGAAGGTGTCGAGCTTCCCGGTCCGGACGTTGGCCATCAGCTGGTCGTACCAGTGCTGCATCGCGTCGGCAATCAGCTTGCTCTCGAGGGTCCGCGCCGCCGTGCGGCCCATCGTCGAGAACAGGGCGTCGGGCGGGAGCTCGAGCTTTCCGAGCGCCATGCCGACGAGGTCGCGCGCCTGGGCATTACCCGTTGCATACATCATCAGCACCCGCGCCAGCGGGCCGACCTCCATGACCTTGCCTTTCCAGCGGGGCGACTTGAGCCACGAGTAGGCGGCCTCGGTGTCGAGGTGCTCGTAGGGAGGCTTGGGTCCCGTGTAATGCAGGTTGGTCTGGCCGTCGAATGGATGCAGGCCGGTGTTCCTTCCGCCGCTGTAGTCGTACCAGGAGTGCGAGATGAACTCCTGGATCTCGTCGGCCGAACGCAGGTCGACCTCGTGCACCTTGGCAAGGTTGCGGTCGGTGATGATTCCGCGCGGGATCATCAGGCTCGAAAGGTCGTCGATGCCCTTGCCCTCGGAAGGAAATTCGCCATAGGTGAGGAAGTTGCCGACGCCTTCGCCTTTCCTGAACCAGTCCTTGTAGAAGCCGGCGATCGCCAGCGTGTCGGGCACGTAGACCTGGTCGACGAAGGCCTGCATCTTGCGGATCACGTCCTGCACGATCTCGAGGCCGGCGAGATTGACCGCGGTCGCGCTGTTGGCCCCTTGTGCCGCCGGTCCGACGCTGATGGCGGTCGGCGCGCCGCCGACCACGAAATTCGGGTGCGGGTTCTTGCCGCCGAACACCGTGTGCAGCCGCACCACCTCGCGCTGCCACGCCAGCGCGTCGAGGTAGTGGGCGACCGCCATCAGGTTCGCCTCGGGCGGAAGCTTGTAGAGCGGGTTGCCCCAGTAACCGTTGGCGAAGATCCCGAGCTGGCCCCCTTCGACGAAGCGCCCGAGCTTGGCCTGGACGTCCTTGAAGTAGCCGGGCGAGGACAGCGGATAGTTGCTGATCGACTGCGCGAGCTCGGACGTCTTCTGCGGATCGGCCTTGAGCGCCGAGACCACGTCGACCCAGTCGAGGGCGTGCAGGTGATAGAAGTGCATGACGTGGTCGTGCACGTACTGCGCCGCGATCATCAGGTTGCGGATGAGCTGAGCGTTCGGCGGGATCGCATAGTGCAGCGCATCCTCGACCGAGCGTACCGATGCGATGCCGTGGACGAGGGTGCACACGCCGCAGATGCGCTGCGCGAACGCCCAGGCGTCGCGCGGGTCGCGCCCGCGCAGGATGATCTCGATGCCGCGCACCATGGTTCCGGAGCTGGAGGCCTGGCGGATCGCGCCGTCCTCGAGCACGGCCTCGATGCGCAAATGCCCCTCGATGCGGGTGATTGGATCGACAACCACGGTCTGGGCGGTCACGGGGACTTCTCCTGAATGGCGAGTCGTTGGCGCTGGGAATCAATCGGCCAGGTTGTCCGCGACGAGCTCGAGCAGGCTCTGCGCGGTCTTGTCCCAGTGGAAATGCTTCTGGCTGTCGTCGAAGCTCAAGCGGCAGTTGGCGCAGCTCAGGACCAGCTTCTCGGCCCGCGTCTCGTCGACCTGCCGCATCTTGAGCTCGAACGCCTTGTAGCGCAGCTCGTCGGCCCGGTGGATCGAGATCACGCCGCCCCCGCCGCCGCAGCACCAGCTCATGCCGCGGTTGTCCTGCATTTCGCGCACTTCCGCGCCCATCGCCTCGAGGGCGACCCGCGGCGGGTCGAACACCCCGCCGCGGCGTGCCACCTGGCAGGGGTCGTGGAAGGTGACCGTCGTGCCGAGCCCTTTCTTCACCCGGAGGCTGCCGTCGGCGATGTGCTCGCCCAGGAACTCCG
>DATGDG010000167.1:0-4289 GCA_035311025.1 Casimicrobiaceae bacterium | reverse complement strand
CAGCTGCTGCTCGGTCGGCTCGGCGTCGGGCGCGATCAGTCCGGCCGCGACCGCCCGCTCGCGCACCCGGGCGAAATCGATGCCTCGTCCGTCGTCGGAAAGCTCGATCGCGATCTCGTTGCCGGCCTGCCGCACCGCGATCTGGATCTCGCCGGTCTCCGGCTTGCCTGCGGCAATGCGCGCTTCGCGCGATTCGATGCCGTGGTCGAGCGCGTTGCGCAGCAGGTGCTCGAGAGGTCCGGCAAGCTTCTCCAGCACCGAACGGTCGAGCTCGGTCTGGGCGCCGTTGATCTCGAGGTTGGCGCGCTTGCCGAGTTCGCGCGCCGTCTTGCGCAGCGTCCGGTAGAGACGCTCGGTCAGGCTGTTGAACGGAACGGTGCGGATCGCGAGCAGCCGCTGCTGGACGTCCCGCGACAGCCGTGCCTGCACGAGCAGCGCGACGTCGGCGTCGTCGAGGTTCTTCAGCAGCGACTGCTGGACCGTCGACACGTCGTTGACGCCCTCGGCGAGCGAGCGGGTCAGTTCCTGGAACCGCGTATAGCGGTCGAGCTCGAGCGGATCGAATCCCTCGTGGGTCGACTGCACGGCCGACATCCGCGACTGGATCTGCGTCTCCGCCTGCAGCTCGATCTCCCGGACCTGCCCGCGCAGCCTGATGACGCTGCTGGTCAGCTCGAGGAGGTTCGCCTTCAGGGCCCGCAATTCGCCTTCGACGCGCGCCCGGGAGATCGCGACTTCGCCGGCCTCGTTCACCAGGCGATCGACGATGTCCGCGCGTACCCGCAACATCGCGCGCGCGCCGATCTCCACATCGCGCGGGCGCGGCGTGCGACGCCGCTCGACGATCGCCTCGGCACCCCGGGTTCCTCCGGCAATGGCTGCCCCCGGGGATTTCGGCGCAGGCGTCGCGGCGATCCCCGGCGCGGCGACCACGCCTTCCGCCTGGCGGGCCGCCGGTGCGCCCGCGGCGCCCTCGACTGCGGGTGCCAGCCACGGCAGGACGACGTTGGACTTGCCTTCGCGCAGCGCATCGAGCACGAAGCCGATCCGATCGAGGTCGGTGTCGAGCGCATCGAAGAGCTCGGGCGTGACGGCGAAATGCGGACCGTCGACCGACAGGCGCGATTCCATCCGATGGGCGAGCTCGCCCAGGCGCATCGCGCCCGCCATCCGCGCACTGCCTTTCAGCGTGTGCAGCGTCCGGCGCAGCTCGGCGGCGATCGTGTTGTCGTCGGCATTGCGACGCCACGCCCGCAGCTCTTCGCCTGCCCTCGGATACAGCTCGGCCGCTTCCTCGAGGAATATGGGGACGACCGTGTCGTCGATGTCGTCGGTGACATCGAGCAGCGTCTCGTCGGGCGGGATGGCCGGGGCCGGCGGGGGCACCGGCTGGAACTGCTGGTCCGGCGTCCACGCGGGCGCGGACTGATCGGCCTCGCCCAGGACCGGCGCATGTGTCGCTTCCCCTGCCGGCGCTGCGATCGCGCCTGGTTCCATTCGGGCTTCCGGCGCGACTTCCTGTCCGGCTTCCGATGCGCCAACCGGCGGCGCCTCGACGGGCACCTGCGCCTGCAATTCGGGAGCGGCAGCGGCCGACCCGGAAATGTCCGCCTCCACCTCGACGGCCCGGTCGCCCGCATCCGCACTCGACCCGGCCGGCGCCTCGAACTCGGGTTCGGCCACTGCCTCGAGTTCCGCGGCGGGCTCGAGGTCATCGTCGCCAAGCAGCAGGTCGAGCGTCGGGGCGTTTGCCGTCGCCTCCTGGCGCAACTCCTCGAGCTCGACACGGATGTCGGCTGCCTCGCGCTCGTCGCTCGAGCTGAATCCCTCGCGCGCCTTCACGCGGCCCACGAAATGCGCGAGTCCCGCGGTCGCGCGGGCAAGCACCGGTTGGGCCCGACTCGGGAACGGCGCCCCATGCTGCTCGAGCGCGAGCAGCGCCTGCTCGAGGGCCTGGGCGGTTCCGGCGATCAGCGCGATTCCGCCGGTGCGATGAATGCCGCACAGCGTGTGGCTCGCGCGAGCGGTCGCCGAAATCGACAGATGATCGGGGTCGAACTGCATCAGCGAGACTTCGTGCTGCAGCACCGCAACGTTCTGATCGGCCTCGTCGCAGAGGATTTTCCAGAGCGACGCCGACAGCGTGACCGGGCCGATCGTGACTTCGTCGGCGTCGGACGGCGCGGCGCCTTCGTCGACGAGCGGCGCCTCGGTGAGCAGGGTCAGGCCCGGCGCATGGATCCCGGCTGTGCGCGACCGCGTGTCGCCGGCATGCGCGTAGCTGTTGTCCGCGACCACGCGGAGCACCGGCTTGTGAACCCCGGGACCGTCGGACGGGAGCCCGATGTCGATCGATTCCTCGAGCGGTCCTTCGATCGTCGTGACCTCGGGAACCGTCTCGTCGGAGACCGGGACGCCGAAATCCGGGAGATCGATGATCTCGAGATCGAGCGTCGACGTCGCGTCGAGTGCAGACCCTGCGATCGGCACGACCGTGGCGGACGGGGGTGTGGCGAATGGCGGCGCCCCGGTCGACACGTCGCCCGTCTGCGCGATGTGCGCCTCCGCATGCTCATGCCAGAACTCTTCCTCTTCTCCGGACCGTGTCGGGAATGCGGCGGGGGGCACGGCCGCGACCGACGCGGCCAAGATAGGCTCCGCTGCAACGGGGGGCAGCGGGGGCTGTGCGCCGGCGGTCGATGCGGCCGCAGGCGCGGGTACGAACCCGGGCAGCTCGGCCTCGACCACGGCGAGCGCAGCCTGCAGCGCCGCGGGGTCGGTCGTGATGCGACCGGTTTCGCGCAACTCGCGCACCCAGTCGCGGAAGCTCGCCTGCGCGGTGCGGATCAGGTCGAGCAGCGCCGGCGTGACGCGCCGGTCGTCCTCGAGGATCCGGTTGTGCACGCGTTCGACGCCCCAGGCGAGTTCGCCCAGCTCGGTCAGCCCGACCATGCGTCCGCTGCCCTTCAGCGTATGGAACTGCCGACGCACCGTCACCAGCGCGTCGCGATCGGCGCTGTTGTGCGCGAGCGCGCGATAGCCGTCGTCGACGGTGTCCAGGACCTCGTCGGCCTCGGTCAGATAGATGTCGAGCAGCTCGGCGTCGAGCGCACTCGCGTCGGTCGCGAGCAGCCGCCGCGTCTCGTCCGAGATGGCAGGCGCAGGCGCCACGCCTGCATCAACGATCTGGTCGACCTTCGCCGCCACCGCCGCGTCGGCGGCACCGGCGTCGATCTCGCGCAACACCGCGCCGGCCTGCGACGCGAGGTCGGCGTCACCGATCAGCTCGGCGTCGTCGCGGAGGCTCGCGAGCTTGCCCCGCAGCTCGGCCCGCGCGTCGGCGTCGGCAGGGGCATTTCGCACCTCGGCGATGAGCCGCGGCAATGCAGCGCGCAGCTCGATCACCGAATGCTCGACGGACTGGCGATCGGCCTCCACCGGCTCCGGCGCCATGCCGAGGCGCTTGGCGATCAGCGGCGCGATCAGGCGTTCGCGGTCGGGCCGCTGCTGGAGGACGGCCTCGACGTAGAAGCCGAGCCCCGACAGCGATTCGGCGAGAAGCTCCAGTCCCGCGTCGTCGATGACCGGCGAAGGATCGGCGTAAGCCTCGATCTGGGTCTGGCACAGCGCCAGCAGGCGGTCGGCGTCCTCGAGATCGAGCATGCGCAGCGCGCCGCGGATCTGCTGGCTGTCCTTCGCGAGACCCGCCAGATCCGCGCGCTTCGAGCTGTCGCGGAAGAATGCGTCGAGCACCTGCTCCATGTGGCGCAGGTTCACCTGCACTTCGCGCATCACCTGCGAGAGCAGCGCGCGCTCCTGCGCCCGCCGCGACATCTCGTCCAGCACCGGCGCGCCGGCGTCGGCCTCGCGTCCGGCCTGTGCCGCGTCGAGGCGGGCCAGCATCGCGTCGACCTGCTTCGCGAACTCGGGCGAGAGGTTCGTCCAGTTCTCGAATGCGCTCTCGGCAAGCAGGAAGGCGGTCGCGAATTCCATCGCGACGGGCTCGGGCACGCCGCCCTCGGGCATCTGTCCGAGGCGGGAGGCGAGCGCGCCGGTGAGCTTCACCAGCGCCGGGGGTCCGATCTCGGTCGCCCTGGCGTCGACCGCGGCCATCGTCTGGCGGAGCCGCGCGAGCACGTCGGACCGCCCCGCGGCGGCCTTGAGCCAGGCGTCCTTGGCGCTTGCGACCTGCTCGCGCGCCTCGCGCAGGATCGGCTGCAGGCGCACCACGTCGGCACTGAGGGCCTCCGTCGAAGGAATCAGCTCCGCGAGGCGGTAGGCGCGCTGGA
>DATGDG010000166.1:0-3964 GCA_035311025.1 Casimicrobiaceae bacterium | reverse complement strand
AGGATCGCGAGCACCAGCGCGAAAGGCACGACCCACAGGACCAGGCTGCGCAAGGACCGGTTCTCGTTCATCGGATGGCTCCAGACGGCATCACGACGTCTTCGCGGCTGCTGCGACCGGTTTCGCCGCCTCGGGATAGGCCCAGCCCCCGACATCGAGCTGGACGTTGAGCTCGGGCTCCTGCCCGGGGGCCGGCTTGAAACCGCGAAACGCGTTCAGCGGCCTGACCGTGAGGTTGTCGACGATCAGATACGGAACGTGGGTCTCGATCGCCATCAGGATCTTCTGCAGGTTGGGCGTCGTCGCGAAGAACTGCACGTTGACGCCGATCTCGCGGAAGCGGCCTTCGTCGCGCGGAGCGGTATTCTGACTGGTGGTGATCCTGCCGCCGTTGCCCTCGATCGCCGATTTCACGAGCTCCTGCACTTCGGCGCCGGCGAGATTCGCCGCGGTGTTGGCCAGATAGAAACGGCGGCCGTCGCGCCGATCCATCGCCGCCAGCGCCTCGCGCAACTGCGGCGCCTGGGCGGCGACGCGCTCGTAGACGCGCAGTCGATCCGAAGTATCGGCGATCGAACGGTCGTAGTGCCGATGCAGCAGGATCACCGGGCCGAGCACGACGGCGAGCACCACGACGACGGCCGCGATGAACAGCCCGAGCGCCAGCGCCCGTTGGCGCCCGCGCGAGAGCTTCTGGACGATCGCGGGGGTCATGGTCAGCGGGGCTCCGGCTGCACATTGCCGCCCGCACCCGGGGGCAGCGGACCGAGCTGCGGCTGCCCCTGGGGCACGGGCTGCGGCGCCGGCTGCGGAGCAACCGGTGCCGGGACGCGTTGCGGTGCCTGCGCGGCCGGCAGTTCCGGCTGCGCCGGAGGTTGCATGGTTTGTGCCGGGGGCTGGGCGGGGCCAGGCGCCTGCGCAGCCGGAGTTGCCGGGCGCACGGCCGGAGCTTGCGCCGGCGCCGCCTGAGGCACGGGCTGCCCGGACGGTGCCGCAGGCTGGGCCGGCGTTCCCGTCGCGGGGGCCGCCGCGGGTGCGCTCGCGCCCGTCTTGCCCGGCGCCGTCTGGGGACCGGGTGCTGCAGCGCCGGCCGGGGCACCCGGTGTCTGCACCGCAGGCCGGACGGCAGGCGGCGTCGGTGCGCGGCGCACCGGCGCCGGCGGCGGCGCCGTCACGTCCAACGGCCTGGGCTCAGGGGCATGCGCCGGAACGACCTGCGCGCCGACGTCGAAGATCTCGCCGGGGCCGGGCTGGATCTTGGTGGTCGGCGAGCGCGGCGCCGCCTGCGTGAAGAGCCTGGAATCCTGCAGCAGCGCGACCAGCCGCCCGGCATTCGCCGATTCGCCGCGCAGGACGATGTCGCGCGTCGCATCCTTGGCGCGACCGGTGTGGAATTCGAACTGCGTCAACCAGGTGTCGTCGGGCAGGATGCGCGTGACGTCGTCGAGCACCTGTACCGTTCCCGGATACGCGTACTTGCGCTGCAGCGCGAAGTTGTAGTCGCCGACCTTGCGCTCGAGTTCGCTGCGCAGCGCTTCCGACGCCTCCGCTCGGTACCGGGCCGCCTCGGAAACCCTGATCAGTGCGATCGCTTCCTGGCGCTTCTGCCAAAGGGGGAGGATCATGGCCGCCAGCGCGAGGAGCGCGAGGAGCGCCGCCGGCACGACGACGCGCCAGCGCGTCCAGGTCAATGTCTCGGTCCGGCGCTCGTCGGGCAGGAGGTTGACCCGCGAAGCCGCCGCGCGTTCCGGAGGTTCGGCGACGACGGCGACGACGCGGGCCCCGAAATTCTCCGCGTGACGTAGCATCGGATCGACGAGGGACCGGCGCACCGCGACCAGGTCGACGATCAGCGCATTGCGCGACGCATCGCGATCGACGACCGCGGCGTCGAAATAGATTTCGTCGGCCCTGAAAGGCGTATGGCGGTCGAGATCGTAGGCCAGCGCAGGCCGCAGGTCGTCCTCGATCGCGGCAGGCAGCGTCAGCGTCTTGCGCAGCGCAGCGCGCGGCGGAAGTGCCACGATCACCTCGGCGTCGGGCGAACCCGGGCGTGCGACCGACGCGAGCGCCGTACGCCCCGCCGCGACGACCGACGTCTCCCCCGCATCCAGCGCAATCTTCGCCGACTCGACCAGCCGCAGGCGGCCGTTCACCTTCGGGTGCCACAGTGTCGCGACGTTGCCGTCGAACACCAGCACCGGCCGCGCGCGCCTGCGTTCGATCGAGTCCTTCACGCCGGCCGGCACGAACGACCAAAGCTCCTGCGCCCACCAGCGGCCGAAGCCCGCGAGCCCCAGCCTGCGCGCCAGATCGCGCACCTGGGCGGCTATTGCGGACAACGTCGAATCACTGGCTGGCATCGTTGACGGTTGGAGCGTTGGACACGGCCGATGACGCCCGCGGCGCTTCGAGCCAGGCGAGCGTGATGAGGGGCCTGCGCGGGTTGGGCGAAGGCCGCATGACGGCTTCGCGGGCGAAGGTTACACCATCGGGCATCGTTGCCTGGGCTCGAATCCGCCAGACCGGCACTGCGGCGCCGATGAACGCCTGGGCGGGCGGGAACGGCGGGGCCGGAAGTCCCTGCGCGATCGCCTCCGAGCGCTGAGCGAGGAACGCGTCGACGGCTTCCGGCGTCGCATTCGGCAGGGCGAGCAGGACGCTGCGCCCCGCCGTGGCGGCATTGATCCCGGGCTGGCGCGAATACACGGTGATCGCGCCGCGGATGCGGCTGAAGACCTCGGGCGTCATGCCCAGCACGCGCGACACCTCGCCGATGGTCTCGAACGGGGCATTGGCCGGTCCGTACTTCAGGTTCGCCGCGGCGTACTCGGGCGCCTCGGCCCCGTTGGGGCGGCGCAGGTCGTCGGCGTCGCGCCAGTCCCCGATCGCATCGACCAGCGACGATGCGGCCGCGTCGTCCATGCCGCCGACGTTCATGAGCAGGCTCTTGATCAGCGCATCGGGCGCGGTATTGATGTCGATTCTCGACCCCTCGTCGGTGGCGGAGGCGACGATCGACGCATCGCCGTCCTTCCACGCGTGCGACTGGCCGTCGAAGGTCCACGCGCCGATCATCCTCGGGCGCATGAGCTCGAACGCGGTGCGCTCGACGGCGCCATCGGCTGCCGCGCGCGCCTGCGCCAGCGACACGGCGTTGCGCGCCGCGAGCGCCTCGCTGCGCATGCTGAACGCGAAACCGGCGGCGATCGCCGTCAGCAGCACCGCGAGCCACAGCGCCAGCACCAGCGCGATCCCGGCCTGGGCACGACGGGACGGCGCACGCCCTCTCATCGTCGCCATCTTCAGACGCCCGCACACTGGCCGCGCGCCTCGTCCCAGGCGCGGCATCCGGCCTCCGGACCCTCGCGCGGCGCGACATAGAGCGTCGGCCAGGGCCTCCCGTGCTGCGGCGTCACGTCGATGCGGATCAGGAGCGGCAGGCGCTGCGTGTCGTCCCAGCGATCGCGCCAGGTCGGCGCCGCCGCGGTCATGTCGCCCGAATCGCGGCCGTAATAACCGATCGCGAGCTTCGCGATGCCTTCCGCCAGCACCGAACGGTCGGCGTCGCTGCTGAAATCGGGTATCGACGTCGCCGACAGGTCGGGAATCATGCGCTCGAGCACCAGCGGGCTCTTCGCCTCGTCGGTGCGCAGGACGAGGCGATACAGCCAGATGCCGCCTCCCGCGACGCGCGCGGGGAGCTCGGCCGCGTAGCGCAACTCGTCGCTACTGCCCGAGAACAGCAGCGGGAACTGGACGATCTTGCGCATCCGCAACGGATGCTCCTGGGCGAGGTTGGTCCGCAGGAAATCCTCGGCGAGGCGCATCGACGACACCGCATCGGCCTTGGCCTCGCCGCTGTCGGTGCTGCGCCCGGCGAGCTTGAGCGAACCGAACAGCACCGAGGACAGCAGCGCGAGCAGCACCAGCGCGATCGTCAGCTCGAGCAGCGTGAACCCCG
>DATGDG010000165.1:0-3491 GCA_035311025.1 Casimicrobiaceae bacterium | reverse complement strand
GCGATCGATGCGGTCGCGCAGGTCCTCGGTGGTCAGCAGCGCGGTCGCGGGGATCACGACTGCCCCGAGCTTCATTGCGGCGAGCATCGTCTCCCACAGCGCGAGTTCATTGCCCAGCATGAGCAGGACTCGGTCGCCGCGCCCCACGCCCAGGCTCTTCAGATGGTTGGCCACCTGCGACGAGCGCTCCGACATCTGGTGGAACGACCGCTTGTGCTCGCTGCCGTCCTCGCCGACGATCCAGAGGGCTGGCGCGCCGTTGCCGCGCGCCATCGGGTCGAAGTGATCGAGCGCCCAATTGAACTGGGTGAGCGTCGGCCAGCGGAAATCGCGCTGGGCCGTTTCGTAGTCGGTGCGATGCGCGAGCAGGAAGTCGCGCGCGGATGTGAATGCGGCAGCGGCAGGGTTCATGACGGTATCCCGGAGTCCGATCATGCGATTACACACCAACTGCGCGCGCGAATGAAGGTTCTTCGCGGATTCGCTGACCCCGGCGCGTCCGCCGCCCCGGCGCGCGGCAAGGCATCGATGTCAAGGCGCGCCATGTGATCGATGACGACGGGAACCGGCGCCTGTGCAGCGGCACGGAAGGCGCGACTCCGCGGTGCCGGTGGCCAGAAGGGAAGCGCAAAGGTAGCATCGCAGCGATGATGCGGGATTTCGATGCCCTCGACCGCCCCGTGAGGCCCTGACATGAACGAGCTTCCGTACAAGACCGCCCTGATCGTCGGCGCAGGCATGGGGCTTTCCGCCTCGCTCGCCCGCCTGCTGCGCAGGAGGGGCCTCGCGGTGGCGCTGGCCTCGCGCCAGCCGGCCGCATTGAATCCGCTGTGCGCCGAAATCGGCGCGAGCGCGTTCGGCTGCGATGCCCAGGACGACAACCAGGTCGCCCGGCTGTTCGACGAACTCGACCGCCAGTTCGGGGCGCCGGACGTCGTCGTCTACAATGCCAGTGCGCGCGCCCGGGGCCCGCTGACGGCGCTCGATCCCGCCGAAGTCCGGCGCGTGCTGCTGGTCAACGGTTTCGGCGGCTTTGCCGTCGCGCAATGCGCAGCCTCCCGGATGCTGGCCAGGGGCGCCGGAGCGATCCTGTTCACCGGAGCGTCTGCGAGCGTCAAGGGCTACGCCGAATCGGCGCCGTTCGCGATGGGAAAATTCGCCCTGCGCGGGCTTGCGCAGAGCATGGCGCGGGAGCTTGCGCCGCGGGGCGTCCACGTCGCGCACTTCGTGATCGATGGCGCGATCAGGCGCGAGGGCCAGGCCGGGGCCGAAGATCCGCCCGATTCCAGGCTCGATCCCGATGCGATCGCGAGCACCTATCTGCACGTGCTCGAGCAGCCGCGCAGCGCGTGGACCTGGGAAATCGAGCTGCGTCCCTGGGTCGAGCGGTTCTAGGCCGTCGTGCGCCTCACATCGGAAGGCCTCGCAGGTGGCTTGTGCCGGGGATCCGCCGGCCCCACTTGCTTTTTTTGAACTCCGATTCCTGACCACATGACAGCGATCAACGTCACGCGCGCCAACTTCGACGAGGTGGTACTGCAGGGTTCCGGGCGACGTCCGGTCCTGGTCGATTTCTGGGCCCCGTGGTGTGGGCCCTGCCGCACGCTCGGGCCGATCCTCGACCGCATCGCGGCCGAATACGCCGGCCGCCTGACGCTTGCGAAGCTCAACACCGAGGACGAACCCGAGCTCGCGGGAAGCTTCGGCGTGCGCAGCATTCCGAACTGCAAGCTGTTCGTCGACGGCAACGTCGTCGACGAATTCACCGGCGCCCTGCCCGAGTCCGCGATCCGCGATTTTCTCGCCGGCGCCCTGCCCTCGCCGGCCGCCCCGCTCGTCGCCGCGGCCAAGGCGCTGATGGCCGCCGGGAACGCGAAGGCCGCGCTCGTCAAGCTGGACGAGGCGCAGGCGATCGACGCGCAGGACGAGGACCTGTTGCTGACCCGGGTTGAGGCCCTGCTCGCGGCGCGCCGCACGGCGGATGCCAATGCACTGATCGGCGAGATCGAGGCGTCGCGGCCCGTGCTGGGCGACGAGCGCAGGCTCTCGGGCCTCAAGGCGCGTGCGGCCTTCGCCAGCGATGCCGCCAGCGATGCCGCCAGCGACCTTGCCGCGCTCGCGCGCCGGGCCGCCGCAGCGCCCCCCGACTGCGAGGCGAAGCTCGCGTACGCCCGCGCGCTGGCGGCGGGTGGCGATTATGAGCGGGCGCTCGAAGAGCTGCTCGCGATCGTGCGCACCGACCGCAAGTTCGGCGACGACATCGGGCGCCGGACGATGCTGACGGTGTTCGCGGCACTGCCCGCAGACAGCGACATCGTGCGCCGCTACCGGCGCGAGCTGGCCGGCGTGCTGAACTGAACGACAGCGGGCCTCGCGGCGTTCAGCAGCGCGACTTCGAAACCGGCTTCGGCGAGTGCGCGCGGTATGCGCGCCGTCCCCAGCCACCGCGCGCCCGTGGACACGGGCAGCAGCAATCCGGGACTGCGCTTGCACGGAAGAGGGATTCCAGTCCGGCGATAGACCCGATCGTACCAGGCCGGTCCGCGCTGCGGTGGTCTACGCCACAGCGGTCGATCCCGCGGTGGTTGACCCTGTGGTTGACCCTGTGGTTGACCCGGCGCGGCGCCGCGTCGATACTGGGATCGAGGGCAGCCTGCTGCGTCGACGGACCGCGTGCATGAAGAAGATCGGGGCCATGGTCATGTTGCTGTTCGCGCTGGGCGCGGGCACCGGTGCCGCGGTCGCCCAGCGCGCCGCGCCGCAGCCGATCGACATCCCCCCGTGGTTTGCGACCACCTTCCTCGATTTCCGCAACGACGTCGCCGATGCGGCGCGCGAGCACAAGCGGCTGCTCGTCTACTTCGGCCAGGACGGTTGCCCCTATTGCGCGAAGCTGATGGGGGTGAATTTCTCGCAGAAGTCGATCGTCGAGACCACGCGCAGGCACTTCGTCGCGATCGCCCTCGACATCTGGGGTGATCGCGACACGACCTGGCTCGACGGAAGCGTGATGCCGGAGAAGGAGCTTGCGCGAAAGCTCGGCGTCCAGTTCACGCCGACGGTGCTGTTCTTCGACGAGCAGGGCAAGGTCGTCGCACGCCTCGACGGCTACTGGCCGCCGCAGCGCTTCGAGGCGGTCCTCGACTACGTTGCCGGCAGGCACGAGCACGAGCAGTCGCTCGCCGCGTGGCTGCAGGCGCACGTGAAGGAGGAGGCGAGCCCGACCCTGCACGCCGAGCCGTTCTTCATGACGCCGCCCTACGACCTCGCCCACCGCACGGATGGCAAACCACTCGCCGTGATCTTCGAGACCGTCGATTGCCCGCCCTGCGACGAGCTGCACCGCGAAGGCTTCACCCGGCCGGAGGTGATGGCGCAGGTCCGGCGCTTCGACGTCGCGCGCTTCTCGATCTCGGCGGCGACCCCGCTCATCACCCCGGACGGCCGCAGCACGACGGCGGCGGCATGGGCGCGCGAACTGGGGATCATCT
>DATGDG010000164.1:0-8332 GCA_035311025.1 Casimicrobiaceae bacterium | reverse complement strand
GCACTTTCTGCATCGGCTCGGCGGGCTGCGCGCGCGGCGATGCGGGTGCGACGGCCTCGGCCTGCTCGACGTTTGCCGCGTAGCCGGAATCGTTGCTGTAGGCGATCGCGTCCTCGCCCGACTCCGCCAGCACCTGGAACTCGTGGGACGCGAAGCCGCCGATCGCGCCGGTGTCGGCCTCGACCGCGCGAAAGCGCAGGCCCAGCCGCGTGAATATGCGCTCGTAGGCCGCGTACATGGCGCGGTAGGACACCATCAGGCTGTCGCGGTCGACGTCGAACGAGTACGCATCCTTCATCAGGAACTCGCGCCCGCGCATCACGCCGAAGCGCGGCCGGATCTCGTCGCGGAACTTGACCTGGATCTGGTAGAGATTCACCGGCAGCTGCCGGTAGCTGCTCAGGTCCTTGCGCACGATGTCCGTCATCACCTCCTCGTGCGTGGGCCCGAAGAGGAAATCGCGGTCCTGCCGGTCCTTGATCTTCAGGAGCTGGGGGCCGAACTTGTCCCAGCGCCCGGTCTCCTGCCAGAGTTCCGCGGGAACGACATGCGGCAGGTAGGCTTCGAGCGCGCCGGCACGATTCATTTCCTCGCGGACGATCTGCTCGACCTTGCGCAGGGTGATGAGGCCGAGCGGCATCCAGGTGTAGATGCCGGCGGCGACCTTCCTGACGAGGCCTGCGCGCAGCATCAGCTTCTGGCTGGCGACGTCGGCCTCGGCGGGCGCTTCCTTCAGCGTGTGCAGGTAGAACCGGGAGACGCGCATTGCGGCGGCGATCCTGAGGAGTTCGAATCCAAGGCATTGATTTTACCGCGCTTTCGCCTGGCGCTCGAACGGGTGCCGTGATCCCGGCGGGCGCGGCGTCTAGAATCGGCCGATGTCCTCCCTCGATGCAGCGGTTTTGGGCATCGAAGACCCCCGCATCTGGCCGACGGTCCCCTCCGCCGACGCCGGCGTCGCGCGGTTGCACGCATTCGCCGCGGCGGGTCTCGATGCCGGTACGTCCCGTGACGAAGACGCGCGACGCGACCAAACGCTGCAGGGGCTCCTGCACCTGATGCGCGCGGGCGACGGATCCGGCCTCGCGGGCGTGCTCGCCGACGCGCCATCGCTGCCCGTCGCGCGCTACCTCTGGCGACTTCTGGAAACCCTCGAAACGCAAACGACCGCATCGACCGGGGCGTTGTCGACGTTGCTGTTCGCGATTCCGGTCGTCGTCGTCGCCGGGCTCGCGGAGGAGGGCGCACGTGCAACGCTGCCGGGGCTGCTGCGGCAGCGCGAAGCACTCGCGCAACTGCTGCGCGAGCATCGCGCGCTGGGAGGCTGCGAGACCTTCGCACTGTCCGGATCGCTGGCCGGCGCCGATGCCATCGACCTGCCGCGGCTGCCTGCACTGGTCGCCGCGGGCAGCCTCGGCGACGGACCCTGCGCGGCGCCCTTGGCCCCGCTCGACCTGCCCGTTGCGGACTGCGACCTGCAGGGCGCGGGCGAACGCGTCTTTCTGCGTTTTGTCGTCGGCGCAGCTCTCACCGCGCCGGGCGTCGATCCGCTGCGCGCGAACGACGTCGGAACGTGGGGAATGCCTTTTTCGAAAATGCTCGGCGCAGGGCTCGCCGTGCCCGGCGTCTCCGTGCTGGCAGTGCCGCGGCCGCCGCAGTGCCTGGTCGCCGCCCTGCGGACCGGTCGCGCCGCGCAACGCGAGGTCGGGGCGCAGATCTTCGCGAGCAATGCGATCCGGAAGCTGCGCGCGAACGTCGGCGAGCCGACTGCCATCATCAGCGCGCACCGCGCAGCCGATGCGATCGGGGGCGGGGAACTCCGCGTCTCGCTGTCGTCGCCTTTCGAACCGCGCGACGCCGAGGGGTTTCGCTGTCCCGTCTATCCGTACGAGACGGTGCAGACCGTCGCCGCGATGCTCGTTTCGCTGCTCGTCGATTGCCGGGTCACCGACATCCGCATCGAACCCGGCGTGCATGCGGACGTCGACGCGTCGACCGGACTGCGCCTGCTGTTCAAGGACGCCGGCCGCAGCGATTCCGCGGCGCTGCACTGACGCGCGTCGCCGGCTGCTGCGGCCAGCGCCCGTTGCCGTCCGGCCGAGTCGGCATCGTTGCCGCTCGACGATTCGCGTTCGCGGCGGCGCACGCGGCCGATTCCGCTTACGCGCTTGCTGACTTCGGGGTTGCCAAGGTACTCGATCCTGCCCGCGCCGGAGATCGTCGCGTTCAGGGTCTTGTCGGCGTAGACCACGACGTCGCCGACGCCGCTGACGTCGACCGATGCGTGGTCGGCGTGCAGGCGCTCGGCGCGGTACGCGCCGGCGCCGGAGATCGCGACCGATTCATCGACGACGCGCCCGGCGATCCGCGCGTCGAGCGCGCCCGAGCCCGAGACCCGCAGGCGTGTTGCATCGAGCCCGTCGATGCGCAGCGACGAGCCGCCCGACGCGGCGATGCGCAGCGTGTCCGTGCGCAATGCCGCGGCGTCGATCCTGACCGTACCGGAGAGTGCGATCGCATCGAGGTTGCGGAAACGGATCCTGATCCGAGGCGTGCGGTGCTTCGCTCCCGACCCGAACAGCTCGAGCAGTCCGCGCGACCGGTCGCGCCCCGCGATGACCAGCGTGTCGTCGCGAACCGCGGCATCGACGGTGGTGCTTCCGGCCGGCACCTCCATCTCGACCGATTCGACATCGCCCTGGACCAGCGTCACGTCGGCGGTCCCGCTGACCTCGATCCGGTGGAACGGCGCGACGCTGCGCGTTTCCAACCTGGCGGACGCCGGCGCAATCACCGGCATACGGCTGCGGTCGAGGGTGAACCAGGCCAGCCCCGCCGCGATGACGATGCAGGCGAGAATCAGCAGCGGGAGCACGGCGCGGCGCATCGGGGGTCTCGGAGAGGATGGCGATTGGATGCAGCGACGCGGGCCGGTGGATTCGGGCGGGCGCGAAGGCGTCGGCCGCCTTCGATGTCAGAAGCGAAGCGCGGGGCGCGCGGACGGGTGCGGGTTGACACCGGGATACATTTGGAATACGGTATACCGAATGCAATAAAAATGAGACCTGCAACGCGCAACCCGACGATCTGCCGGGGGCGCAAGACCGGGTAACGTGCGGAGCGGGGCGCGCGACAGTCAGCGCGAGACAGACGCCAAGGAGAACCCGTGGAACCTTCGAACGAGCGCATTCGGGTCATTGTCGCCAAAGTCGGGCTCGACGGCCACGACCGCGGCGTCAAGATCGTCGCGCGGACGCTGCGCGACGCCGGAATGGACGTGATCTACACCGGCCTGCATCGCACGCCCGAGGAAGTGGTCGAGGCGGCGATCCAGGAGGACGTCGACGTCATCGGCATCAGCATTCTTTCGGGCGCGCACATGACGGTGTTTCCCCGCTTGATCGAATTGCTGAAGGCGCGGGGGGCCGACGACATCCTGGTGATCGGCGGCGGGGTCATTCCCGACGACGACCTGCCCCGGCTCAGGGCGCTGGGGGTGCGCGAACTGATGCTGCAGGATGCGCCGCCCGCGGCGATCGTCGACATGGTCCGCCGTGTCGTCGCCGAGCGCGGGCTGCGCTGACCGGGAGGCGCCGCCATGGAGCAGTGGTCGTTTCCACCGCGCTTCGACCCGGACTACCTTCCGGCGCCGGATTCGCGGTACTGGTTCTCCAGGCGCGAGACCATGGCGCCCGCGGAGCGCGAGCGCGCGATCCTCGAACGGCTCAAGGCACTGACGCGCTACGCCTGGGACGCCTCGCCTTTCTACCGCCGCAAATGGGACGAGGCGGGCTTCCACCCCGATCACCTGCGCTCACTGGAGGATTTCGAGTCGAAGGTCCCGGTGGTGACCAAGAAGGACCTGCGCGAGGCGCAGACGCGCCAGCCGCCTTTCGGCGACTACCTGTGCATTCCCGAGGGGGATGTCCATCATATCCACGGCACCTCGGGCACGACGGGACGCCCGACCGCATTCGCCATCGGCCGCGACGACTGGAACGCCATCGCCAACGCCCACGCCCGGATCATGTGGGGGATGGGCATCCGCCCCGGCGACACCGTGTTCGTCGCGGCGATCTTCAGCCTGTACATGGGTTCGTGGGGCGCCCTCACCGGCGCCGAGCGCATGCGCGCCAAGTCGTTCCCTTTCGGCGCGGGCGCACCGGGCATGACCGCCCGTGCCGCGATGTGGCTCAACCTGTCGAAACCCTCGGCGCTCTACGCGACGCCGTCGTTCGCGCTGCACCTGGCCGAGGTGGCACGCAGCGAGGGCTACGAACCGCGCGATTTCGGTCTGAAGACGATGTTCTTCTCGGGCGAGCCCGGCGCGTCGGTCCCGGGGGTGCGCGACCGCATCGTTGCCGCCTACGGGGCACGCGTCATCGACTGCGGCTCGATGGCCGAGATGACCCCGTTCATGCACGTCAGCGGCAGCGAGCAGACCGACGGCATGCTGTGCTGGCAGGACATCGTCTACACCGAAGTGTGCGATCCGCAGACGTTCCACCGGGTTCCCTACGGCCAGCGCGGCACGCCGGTCTACACCCATCTCGAGCGCACGTCGCAGCCGATGATTCGGCTGGCCTCCGGCGACCTGACGCTGTGGGAGGACGGCCCCAATCCTTGCGGACGGACCTATCCGCGGCTGCCGCAGGGGATCTTCGGGCGCATCGACGACATGTTCACGATCCGCGGCGAGAACGTCTACCCGAGCGAGGTCGACGCGGTGCTGAACCAGCTGGCGGACTACGGTGGCGAGCACCGCATCGTCATCACCCGGGAAGGCGCGATGGACGAGCTGCTGATCCGCGTCGAGATCGCGTCAGGCGGCGACAGCGACGCCGCGCGCACGACGTTGTGCGAAGATGCCGCCCATCGCCTGCAGAAGATGCTCGGGCTGCGCTCGAGAATCGAGGTCGTCGCGCCGGGGACGTTCCCGCGCACCGATTTCAAGGCGAGGCGGGTGATCGACGACCGCGAGGTGTTCCGCGACATGAACGCGCGGCTTCGCAGCTGACCGCGGAGCGGCGCGAAATCATGGCCTACATTCCTTCGCGCGAACTCGAGGCTGGCGTGCTCGCCGGCGACACGCGCGCGATCGCACGGCTCCTGACCCGCGCCGAATCGGGAACGGCCGAGGCGCGGGCAACCCTCGACGCGATGTATGCGCACGCGGGGCGCGCGCATGTCGTCGGCATCACCGGAGTGCCGGGCAGCGGCAAATCGACGCTGGTGGCAAGGCTTGCCGCAGCCCTGCGCGCCAATCGACGCAAGGTCGCGATCGTGGCGGTCGATCCGTCGAGCCCGTTCTCGGGCGGAGCGATCCTCGGCGATCGCATCCGGATGGGCGAGCTCGCCGGCGACCCCGGCGTGTACGTGCGCAGCATGGCCACCCGCGGCGCGCTCGGCGGCCTGGCGAGGGGAACGCTGGAGACCGTCGACGTCCTCGATGCCGCAGGCTTCGACGTCGTGATGATCGAGACCGTCGGTGTCGGCCAGGACGAGGTCGATGTCGCCCGTGCCGCGCACACGACCGTCGTCGTATCGGCGCCCGGACTGGGCGACGACATCCAGGCGATCAAGGCCGGGATCCTCGAGATCGCCGACATCCACGTCGTCAGCAAGTGCGACCGGCCCGACGCCAACCGGACGATCGCCGACCTGAAGAACATGCTGGCGCTGGGCCTTGGCCCCGACACCCTTCACGGCCTGCGCAAGCCGGGCGGAAATCCGGCCGCCTGGCGGCCGCCGGTGGTCGCGACGAGCTCGCTGCGCGACGAAGGTGTCGTGGAACTGCTCGCGGCGATCGACCGTCATCGCGAGGCGATGGCGGCGAGCGGCGAGATCGACCTGCGCCGCGCGTCGATCGCCGAGCGCCGGATGCTCGTCGCCGGGGAGCAGATCCTGCGCGAGGAGTTCGCGCGCCATCGCGACGGGAAGGTCCTGGCGCTGCTGCACGACGTGAAGGCACGAACGGTGTCGCCCCATTCGGCAGCCGAGGCATTGCTGCGCGATCTGCACATTGGAGATGAACCATGAACGATTCTCTCGCCGGCGCCTCCGCCGGACCGGCTCCGCAAACGCGCGACGCGCTCGCCAGGCAGGTCGAGGCGTGGGAGGGTGAGGAGGTCGCGAAATTCGTCGCGCGCGCACCCGAGCGCGCCAAGGAGTTCGCCACCCTGGGCGGATTTCCGGTCAAGCGCGCCTACACGGCGCTCGACCTCGCCGACACGCCGCTTTCCGACATCGGCCTGCCGGGCCAGTACCCGTTCACGCGGGGCCCTTACCCGACGATGTACCGCGGCCGGCTGTGGACGATGCGCCAGATCGCGGGCTTCGGCACGGCCGAGGACACGAACCAGCGCTTCAAGTACCTGATCGCCCAGGGCCAGACGGGTCTGTCGACCGACTTCGACATGCCGACCCTGATGGGCTACGACAGCGATCATCCGATGAGCGAGGGCGAGGTCGGCCGCGAGGGCGTGGCCATCGACACGCTGGCCGACATGGAGCACCTGTTCGACGGCATCGACCTCACCAGGATCTCGGTGTCGATGACGATCAATCCCAGCGCGTGGATCCTGCTCGCGATGTACGTTGCGCTGGCGCAGAAGCGGGGCTACGACCTCAACCAGCTGTCGGGAACGATCCAGGCCGACATCCTGAAGGAATACCAGGCGCAGAAGGAGTGGGCGTTTCCGGTGGCGCCGTCGGTGCGCATCGTCCGCGACTGCATCACCTACTGCGCGCGCAACATGAAGCGCTACAACCCGATCAACATCTCGGGTTACCACATCTCCGAGGCCGGGGGCTCGCCGCTGGACGAGGTGGCCTTCACGATGTGCAACCTGATCACCTACGTCGAGGAGGTGACGAAGACGGGCATGCACGTCGACGAGTTCGCTCCCCGGCTCGCCTTCTTCTACGTCTGCCAGGCCGACTTCTTCGAGGAAATCGCCAAGTTCCGCGCGGTGCGCCGCGTCTACGCCAAGCTCATGCGCGAGCGCTTCGGCGCGCAGAACCCCGAGTCGATGCGCCTGCGCTTCCACTGCCAGACCGCGGCGGCGTCGCTGACCAAGCCGCAGTACCAGATCAACGTCGTGCGCACCGGACTGCAGGCGCTCGCCGCCGTGCTCGGCGGCGCGCAAAGCCTGCACACCAACGGCATGGACGAGGCCTTCGCGATCCCGACCGAGCAGGCGATGAAGATCGCGCTACGCACGCAGCAGATCGTCGCCGACGAGAGCGGCGTTGCGAACGTCGTCGACCCGCTCGGGGGCTCGTACTTCGTCGAGAGCCTGACCACGCAGTACGAGCGCGCGATCTTCGGCGTGATCGACGAGGTCGACCGCAATGGCGGGACGATCAGGCTGACGCAGGAAGGGTGGTTCCAGCGCCGCATCGCCGACTTCGCCTACGAGACCGCGCTGAAGAAGGCCAACGGCGAGAAGCCGGTGATCGGCGTCAACAAGTACGTCGATCCGGAGGAGAAGTTCGACATCGAGCTGCATCCGTACGATTCGTCGACGGCCGACCGGCAGATCGCACGCCTCAACCGCGTGCGCCGCGAGCGCGACAACGCCAGGGTGAACGCGCTGCTCGACCGCCTGATCGAGGTCGCGAAGAACGAGCGCGAGAACATCATGCCGGTCACCATCGAGCTGGTCGCCGCGGGTGCGACCATGGGCGACATCGTCGAGAGGCTGAAAGGCCTGTGGGGAACCTACCGCGAAACACCGGTGTTCTGAAATGAGTGCCTCGCGCAGCGTCGCCGAGTGGGTCGCCCGATTCATCGCCGCGCGCGGGCCGGCGCGGGTGTTCGGGCTGCAGGGCGGCCACATCCAGCCGATCTGGGACGAGCTCGTGCGCGCCGGCACTCCAATCGTCGACGTGCGCCACGAAGGAGCGGCGGTGCACATGGCGGCGGCGCATGCGCTGCTGACCGGCGAGGCGGGCGTGGTGCTGGTGACCTCGGGTCCCGGCATCACCAATTGCGTGACGTCGGTCGCCAACGCCGACCTCGAGCGCGCGCCGGTGCTGGTCATCGGGGGCTGTCCGCCCGCACGCCAGGACCAGATGGGCCCGCTGCAGGGCACCCCTCACGTCGACATCCTGCGGCCGGTGACCCGCAGCGCCCGCACGCTGCGCGTTGCCGAGCACGTCGTCCGCGAGCTCGACGCTGCGCTCGCCCGCGCGCAGGGATCGGATGGGCTTCCGGGACCAGCGTACGTCGAGATTCCCACCGACGTTCTGCGCACGACCATCCGCGACGCCGCGGTCCTGCCGGAATACCTTCAGCGCCGCCCGGCGCCGCGCTCGCTCCCCGATCCTG
>DATGDG010000163.1:0-3430 GCA_035311025.1 Casimicrobiaceae bacterium | reverse complement strand
GCGGGAGCAGCGCCATTCCCGCGGTCGGCACGTGCACGGCGACGATGTAGCGCATCGCTTTCTGGATGTTGTCGAAGATCCTGCGACCGAGCCCGACGGCCTCGACCATCGAGGCGAAATCGTCCTCGAGCAGCACCAGCGAGGCGGCTTCGCGCGCCACATCCGAGCCGCGCTTGCCCATCGCGACCCCGATGTGCGCGGCCTTGAGCGCCGGCGCGTCGTTGACGCCGTCGCCGGTCATCGCCACCGTCTCGCCGTTCGCCTTCAACGCCTCGACCAGCCGCAGCTTCTGCTCGGGAACCACGCGGGCGAAGACGTTGCACCGCGCGACGCGCTCGCGCAATTCAGGCTCGCTCATGCTTCCGAGCTCGGCACCGGTGGTCACCAGCTCCGGATTGGCGAGTCCGATCTGGTGTGCGATGGCGCGGGCCGTACCGGGATAGTCGCCGGTGATCATCACCGTACGGATCCCGGCCCCGTAACACCTCGCAAGCGCCGCGGGCACGTCGGCGCGGACGGGATCGGCCAGTCCGGTCAGGCCGACGAAAGCGAGCTTCAGCTCGCGCTGGCGCTCGGGCCAGCGCAAGCCCCGGTGCGCGGGTGTGCCTTCACCGCGGGCGACTGCGAGCACGCGCAGGCCGTCCGCGGCCATTCTCGCCACCTCGGCCTGGATCTGCGCGCGTGCGTCGCGAGGCAGCTCGCACAGGTCCATGATCGCCTCCGGCGCCCCCTTGGCCGCGATGACGTGGCTGTCGCGGTCGGGAGGCTGCCAGATGTAGGCGACCGACAGCTGCTCGGGCGTCAGCGCATAGCTGTGGGCGAGCCGGTGGTTGTCGAGCTCAAGGACGGCATCGGGGGAGCGCTCGCGCGCAAGCTCGCGATAGGCGCGTTCCATCGGGTCGAAAGGCGCCCGTTCGCTCGCGAGAATGCTGAACTCGAGCAGCTCGGGCAGGGCGTCGCCGCCCGTCGCCTGGAGGTCGATCTCTCTACCGTCGGCCCACAGCCGGCGCACCGCCATCCGGTTCTCGGTCAGCGTGCCGGTCTTGTCGACGCACAGCACCGTCGTGGCACCCAGCGTTTCGATCGCGGGGGCCCGGCGCGTCAGCACCCCGCGCCGCGAGATGCGCCAGGCCCCCAGCGCGAGGAAGACGGTCAGCACGACCGGAAACTCCTCCGGCAGGTTCGCCATCGCCAGCGTGATCCCCGCCAGCAGGCCGTTCAACCAGTCGCCGCGCAGGAAGCCGAACAGCAGTGTCACCAGCACGCACAGCGAGAGTCCGACGGCCGCGAAGATCACGATCGCGTGTCGCGTCTCCTTCTGGATCGGGCTGGGTTCCGGGACGAGAGTGTCCAGCGCCTTCCCGATCCGGCCGAGCTCGGTGCGCGCGCCGGTCGCCGTGACGCGCGCGACGCCCTGGCCCGAGGTGACCAGCGATCCCGAATAGACGAACGGGAGGTCGTCGCCGCCCGGGTGCAGGGGCGCGGCCTGCATTGCGCCGGGCGCTGGCGCGCGTTTGCGCACCGGCACCGATTCCCCGGTCAGCAGCGATTCGTCGACGGTCACGTTGTTTGCGGACTGGAGCTGCGCATCGGCGGGAACGCGATCGCCTTCCTTCACCAGCACGAGATCGCCGATGACGATCTCGCGCCCCGGCACGATCCTCCAGTGGCCATCGCGCAGGACCTGGGTGCGCGGGCTCGCGAGCTCACGCAGCGCCTCCAGCGCGCGTTCGGTCTTGCGCTCCTGGAAGAACGTGATGCCGACGACGACGAACACCGACGCGAACAGCACCACCGACTCGCGGACGTCGCCGAGGACGAGATAGATCGTGCAGGCGCCGATCAGCAGCAGGAACATCGGCTCCTGCAGCACCTGCCATGCGATCCGGATCAGGCTGCGCGGGCGCGCGGACGGCAGCTCGTTCGGGCCGTCGGCATCCAGCCGGGCTGCCGCCTCGCGCGACGACAGACCGCCTCCGGCCGGATCGGAGGGGGCGGCGGTCATGCGCAAGCCGTGATCGAGTCGGGTTCGCAGGAGGCTGTCGTGCCGCGCAGCGTGCTAGCGTCGCAGCGAGAGGATGTACTGCGCCATCGTCTTCGCATCGGCCTTCGAGACTTCCGGATGTGGGGGCATGTGCCAGGGGCCCGCGCCGTGCGCACCTTTCCTGATCAAGGCGGCGATGCGCGACCGGGCATCGGCCACCCCGTCGTACCACGCGGCGACGTCGACGTATGCCGGACCCGCTTTCGCCTCGTTGTCGGCGTGGCAGACATAGCACTTATACTGATGCAGCAGCGCGACGGCCCGCTCGCGCTCGTCCTGCGCATGCGCGGTACAGGCGATCGACATGCCACAGACGACCGCGAGACTGGCGAGCCGGTGCCTGGAGCGCGGAAGGCCCGTTTGCGGCGGATTTCCTTTCATGATCCGATCATACGACGCGCCCGCGGCTGCCGCTTGACGTGGGTCAACGCCGGAATCGGGAATCGCGAATGCAAATAGGTTTCTTCGGCGCGAGCGGCACGGTCACCGGGTCGCGCTACCTGCTGCAGGCGGCAGGCCGGCGCGTGCTCGTCGATTGCGGGCTGTTCCAGGGCTTGAAGCAGCTGCGGCTGCGAAACTGGGCGCCTTTTCCGGTCGAGCCCGCGTCGATCGACGCGGTCGTGCTGACCCACGCCCATCTCGACCACAGCGGCAACCTGCCGCTGCTCGTCCGCAACGGCTTCAGGGGCACGATCCACTGCACGGACGCGACCCGGGCCCTGTGCGAAATCCTCCTGCCCGACAGCGCCCATCTGCTCGAAGAGGAGGCCGAGCGCGCGAACCGGTACGGCTACTCGAAGCACCGCCCGGCGCTTCCGCTGTACACGCGCGACGATGCCGCCCATGCGCTGCAGCAGTTCCAGGCGGTGCGGTTCGAGCGTGAATTCGAGCCGGTGCCGGGGGTGCGCGTGCGCTTCCTGCCTGCTGGCCACATCCTCGGCGCCGCGATGGCGGTCGTCACCGCCGAAGGGCGCAGCATCCTGTTCAGCGGGGACCTCGGACGGCCGCAGGACCTCATCATGCGCGCGCCTGCCGCGGCACCCGCCGTCGATTATCTGGTTGTCGAGTCGACCTATGGCGACCGCCGCCACGCGGCCGTGGATCCCGGAGACGAGCTCGCCGACGTGATCCGGCGCACGATCGCGCGCGGAGGCGTCATCGTCGTGCCGTCGTTCGCGGTCGCGCGCGCGCAGGCCCTGCTGTACCTGATCCATCAGCTGAAGGCGGCCGGCCGGATTCCGGAGAGCCTGCCCGTCTACCTGAACAGCCCGATGGCGTCCGACGTCACGTGGCTGTACGAGCAGTACCGCAGCGAGCATCGGCTGACCGCGGAGCAGACGCACGCGATGCGCAATGCGGCGAAGTTCGTGAACAGCGTCGAGGAGT
>DATGDG010000162.1:0-2957 GCA_035311025.1 Casimicrobiaceae bacterium | reverse complement strand
GGCCCCTCCGCGGTTCGGGGGGCCCTCGTTCGCACGCGGCCTGCCACGCGCGCTGACGATCGCGCTGACGGCAGCGGCCGTGCTCGCGCCGCTGTCGCTGATCCTCTACCAGAGCCTGCTGTCGGCGCCGTTCTTCGACGCCAAGAAGGCTCTTGGGCTCGATGCCTACCGGTTCATCTTCAGCGACGCGGATTTCTGGAAGGCGCTCGTCAATTCACTGCTGATCGCGAGCGGCATGACGCTCATCGCGGTACCGCTGGGCGGCGTGCTTGCGTTCGTCATGGAGCGTACCGACCTCCCCGGAAAGCGCGTCATCGAGCCCATGCTCCTGGTGCCGAGCTTCGTGTCGCCGATGGTGCTGGCCTTCGGCTACGTCGTCGCCGCCGGGCCGGTCGGTTTCTACTCGGTGCTCGCGACCCGGTTCTTCGGCGGCATTCCCTGGGGGCTGTATTCGGTTCCGGCGATGGCGGTGATCGCCGGGCTGATGCACGTTCCCAACGTCTACATCTACGCATCGTCGGCGCTCAAGAACCTGGGCTCGGACGTCGAGGAAGCCGCGCGGATCGCAGGCGCCTCCCCGCTGCAGGTCGCGATGTCGGTCAGCCTGCCGCTGGTCATGCCGGCGCTGCTGTTCTCGTCGGTGCTCGTGTTCTTCCTCGGTCTCGAACTCTTCGGCCTGCCGCTGGTATTGGGCGACCCCGAGGGTCATCTGGTGCTGTCGACCTACCTCTACGAGCTCACCAACAAGCTCGGCACGCCGTCGTACCACCTGATGGCGGCGGTGGCGATCTGCATCGTCGCGATGACGGTGCCGCTGGTGCTGCTGCAGAGGAAGCTGCTGCAGAACACGCGCAAGTACGCGACGATCCGGGGCAAGGCCGGGCGGGTGCGCGAACTGCCGCTCGGCCGCTGGAAGTGGCCGGCAATCGCGCTCGCGGGCCTGTTCCTGCTCGTCACCGTCGTCGTCCCGCTCTCGGGAATCGTGCTGCGCGCATTCGTCACCAACTGGGGTCTCGGCGTCAGCGTGATCGACGCGCTGACCCTCGACAACTTCCGCTCGGTCTTCGAGGAACCGACGCACACGCGCGCGATCTGGAACACCGTGCTCCTCGGCACCCTCGGCGGCGCGATCACCGTCGCCTGCTACACGGCGATCGGCTTCGCGACCCACCGGCGCAACGACGGCTGGTCGCGAGTCGTCGATTTCCTGGTGCTCGCGCCGCGCGCCGTGCCGGGTCTGCTGATCGGGCTTGCCTTCCTGTGGGTGTTCCTGTTCTTTCCCCCGCTGACCCCGCTGCGCACGACGATCTTCAGCATGTGGCTCGCCTACAGCGTCGTCTGGCTCGCCTACGGCATGCGGCTGATCTCGTCTTCGCTGATGCAGGTCAGTCCCGAGCTCGAGGAGGCCGCGCGCACGGTTGGCGCGTCGCGCGGCAGGATCTCGCGCGAGATCACGCTGCCGCTGATCCGCGCCGGGCTGCTGGGATCGTGGCTGCTGGTGTTCATGATCTTCGAGCGCGAATACTCGACCGGGGTCTACCTGCTCGCTCCGGGGACCGAGGTCATCGGTGCGGAGCTGGTGTCGCTGTGGCAGGGCGGTGCGATCGACGTCGTCGCGGCGCTGGCGCTGATCAACATCGTGCTGGTCCTCGCCGGCCTCGCGGCCGCGCTGCGCTTCGGCGTGCGGCTTCGCGACTAGACCGCGCTCCGTCACGCCTCCGGAACCGGTCATGGCCGAACTCACCGTCGACAACCTGCACCTGCGCTACGGCGACAACCCGATCCTGAAAGGCGTCGCGCTGACCCTGAACCGCGGCGAGGTCGTCTCGCTGCTCGGGCCGTCTGGCAGCGGCAAGACGACGTTGCTGCGGGCGGTGGCCGGTCTCGAAGCTCCGCACCAGGGCACGATCCGCATCGGTGACCAGACGGTGTTCGACGACGCCTCCGGCGTCGACATTCCTGCCGAGGGCCGCAACCTGGGCCTGGTGTTCCAGTCCTATGCGCTGTGGCCGCACAAGACGGTGTTCGACAACGTCGCGTATGCGCTGCGGCTGCGCAAGGTCGCGCCGGGCGAGATCCGTACGCGGGTCGGGGCCGCCCTCGCCCAGCTGTCGCTCGACAAGCTCGCCGCACGCTTCCCGCACCAGCTTTCGGGCGGTCAGCAGCAGCGGGTGGCGCTCGCGCGCGCCCTGGTCTACAACCCGCCGGTGATCCTCCTCGACGAGCCGCTGTCGAACCTCGACGCCAAGCTGCGCGAGGAAGCGCGGGCGTGGCTGCGGGAACTGATCGTGACCATGCAGCTCTCCGCGCTGTGCGTCACCCACGACCAGGGCGAGGCGCTGGCGATCTCCGATCGCATTCTGCTGCTCAACGGCGGCCGGATCGAGCAGCAGGGAACGCCGCAGCAGATGTATGGCGATCCCGCGACGCTGTTCGCCGCCGACTTCATGGGCAGCAACAACCGCCTGACCGGGCGCGTCGCCGAAATTCGCGACGACGCTGCGCTTCTCGAGGGCGACGGCTGGCGCCTGTGGGGAACGGTGAGGTCGGAGGCGACGGCGGGCGCCGACGGCACCGGAATGATCCGCCTCGAGCGCATCGGGATTGCCGAGGCTCCCGGCGACAACCGCATCGCCGCGCTGCTCTTGACCTCGATGTATCTGGGCGACAAATGGGAGCACCTGTTCGCGCTGGGGAGTCTGCGCCTGCGTGCCTACGGCGACGGGCCGCTGCCCCAGGGGCAGCACTGGCTCGAGATTCCGCGCGGAGATTTCTGGGTGTTCTGATCCGTCGCCTGGCGCGGCAAGCGACTCGCCGGGCGACCAAACCGGTCGAGCGAGGCCCGCTGCGATGTCCGCAGCGCCCGGTGCGCAGCGCGCCTTGGGCGATAATCACCGTTTTGCGCCGGCAATCGTGGATCTCCAGCAACACACTCCGATGATGCAGCAGTACCTGCG
>DATGDG010000161.1:0-1627 GCA_035311025.1 Casimicrobiaceae bacterium | reverse complement strand
GGCCCAGATCGAAAAGCAGTTCGGCAAGGGCTCGATCATGAAAATGGGCGATGCCCAGATCCAGAACGACCTGCAGGTGGTATCGACCGGGTCGCTCGGGCTCGACATCGCGCTCGGCGTCGGTGGCCTGCCGCGGGGCCGCGTCGTCGAGATCAACGGTCCCGAATCCTCGGGCAAGACCACGCTGTGCCTGCAGGTCGTCGCCCAGGTCCAGAAGGCAGGCGGCACCGCCGCCTACATCGACGCCGAGAACGCGCTCGATCCCGTCTACGCAGGGAAGCTGGGCGTCAACGTCGGCGACCTGCTGATCTCGCAGCCCGACACCGGCGAGCAGGGGCTGGAGATCGCCGACATGCTCGTCCGCTCGGGAGGCGTCGACGTCATCGTCATCGATTCGGTTGCGGCGCTGGTGCCCAAGGCCGAGATCGAAGGTGAGATGGGCGACCAGCTGCCGGGCCTGCAGGCGCGCCTGATGAGCCAGGCACTGCGCAAGCTGACGTCGAACATCAAGCGGGCGAACGTGCTGGTCATCTTCATCAACCAGATCCGGATGAAGATCGGCGTAATGTTCGGCAATCCCGAGACGACGACCGGCGGCAATGCGCTCAAGTTCTACGCGTCGGTACGCCTCGACATTCGCCGCATCGGCGCCATCAAGCGTGGCGAGGAGGTCGTGGGCAACGAGACCCGCGTCAAGGTCGTCAAGAACAAGGTGGCGCCGCCGTTTCGCGAGGCGCTGTTCGACATCCTCTACGGCGAGGGCATCAGCCGCGAAGGGGAGATCATCGAGTTGGGCGTCATTCACCGGATCATCGAGAAATCCGGTGCGTGGTACGCCTACGGTGGAGAGAAGATCGGCCAGGGCAAGGACAACGCGCGCGAGTTCCTGAGGGAGCATCCGGAGATGGCGGCGGAAATCGAAGCCAAGATCCGCGAGGCGGTCGGCGTTCCGACGCCGGGGCGCATCAAGGGCAGCGCCGAGGACGCGGAGGACTGAGACGGACGGCATCGACGCCGTGGCTCTCGGGCGCGCGAGGCCATTCGCCGGCGCGCTCCCGATGGCTCGGCCGACCCTGCGGGTCGATCATGCGCGGCGTGCGTGACAAGCCGCCGCCATCGGCGCGCGCCGCAGCGATCCGGATGCTGGCACGGCGCGACCTGAGCCGGGCCGAACTTCAGCAACGCCTTCGCGCCCGCGGCATCGCGGAGGCCAGCATCGCCGAGACCCTCGACGAGTTCGAGCGCCTCGGCTACCTGTCGGACAGCCGCTACGCGCAGGGTGTCGTCGCCCAGCGCGCAGGTCGCTACGGCAAGCGGGCGATCGCCCGCGATCTGCAGGAAAGGAAGGTCGCGCCTTCGATCGCCAAGGAGGCCCTCGGGGCGCTCGAGGCGCGCGACGAACTGGCCGACGCGACTGCACTCTGGTCGCGACGTTTCGGGCATGCCCCGCAGAACGAGCGCGAAAAGGCCAGGCAGTTGCGCTTCCTGATATCGCGAGGCTACAGCGCCGCCATCGCATTCAAGGTGCTGCGCGCGGCCGGCGCAAACGTCGACGGCGATCCGGATTGACCGGAGGGCGGGGCCCGCGCCCCGCCCCCGGTCAACCGGTGGCGGTCGCAATCCCGGT
>DATGDG010000160.1:0-7327 GCA_035311025.1 Casimicrobiaceae bacterium | reverse complement strand
AAGCCGACGATCGAGCGCGAGATCCACGCGCAACTCGACAAGCTTTCGGGCAAGCGGAGCGCGTGAACGGCGGCCGAGCGGCCATGCCGCCCCCAGGGCGGCGGAGGCGGTCCTTCAGCGGGCGAGCCCGGGCTTCACCCGAGCGGGTCGGGAAACGGCGCGTTCGAGCCCCCGACGATCGAATCGTGGATCGCCGTCTCGCGTGTCTCGATCGTGGCGAGGAACTCGACGGCCCCGCGCATGCGCGCGAACGCGTCGAATCCGCGCTCCAGGAAATCCTGTAGGGTCCCGAGGCCTGCCGCCTGGGCGGGCTTGCGCATCAGCTTCAATGCACCCCGAAGCATCGGCATCTGCACGTACCGATCCAGCGCGACGCCGACGACGCTGACCAGCCGGATCTGGCGCGCGCGGCGATCGTACTGGCCCATCTTCCGGTAGGCCGTGCAATAGTCGGCGACGCCGAAACCCGCATCGCGCGCAACGAGCATGTCGACCAGCCCCCGATCGAGGTCTTGCGACAGTGCGTTGAGCTCGACCGCCGTCGCGGCAGTCGCGATGACCCTCGCCGGAAGCAGCCGCCTGAACACCGGCGCGACGCGGGCGAGGTCGGCGTCGCGCTGTGCGAAATCGGTGCCGCCGTAGAGGTCGGTCTCGAAGAACCTGATCGCGGCCTCGTAGCGCGGCTGGGCCTCGAGGTCGTGGTAGGTGCCGCGCAACCGGCGCGCCTGCCATTCCCCGATCCTTGCGAGCGCGCGCGCGAGCTCGGGCTTGGCCGCCCGCTCCGCATGATGCTGCTGGACGCGCTCAAGCGCGGCGAGCAGCGCCTGCACCGCCTGGTGGCTGGCGGAATCGGTCATCGTCCGGCGTCGCTCGTCGGGCAGGGCATGCCTGCGCAGTCTAATCCCGACGTCGAACAGGGGGCGAATGCGGCATTAGATTGATTGCTCTACCGCTGCGCCGCTATCGTCGGCAGTCGCGGGTCCGCGCAGGACTGCGGCATTGCGGAGTCGCCAGAATCGGCTGTCGCACCGTCCACCGTCCCCGCAACGACCCCCTTCCCGATCTTGCCTCCATCGCCTTGAACCCCTCCCGACGCCGCGTGCTGTTCGCAGGAACCGTCGGCGCCCTCGCGTTCGCGGCGGCGCGCCTGCTGCAACCGACGCCGGCGCGCCACGGCGCCGGATCGCTTTCCAGCGACGGCGTCGACGTCATGCGGGCGCTGGTTCCGGCACTGCTCGCCGGCGCACTGCCAGCGCCGGGGAGGGCGCGCGACGCTGCGATCGCGCAGACCATCGACGGCATCGGGCATGCGATGACCGGGCTTGCGCCGGGCGCGCGCGAGGAGCTCACGATGCTGTTCTCGCTGCTCGCGTTCGCACCGCTGCGCATCGGTCTCGCGGGTGTCGGCGTTCCCTGGCGCGAGGCGAGCGTGGCCGACGCCGATGCATTCCTGAAGCGCCTGCAGGCGAGTCGATGGGTGCAGAAGCGCGCCGCCTACGACGCATTGCACCAGATCACTTTCGCCGCCTGGTACGCGAACCCGCGGTCGTGGCCCGAGATCGGCTATCCCGGGCCCCCGAGACTGACGTGACGGACCCCCGGACAGGCCCGACCGCAGTCGAGATGACCGTGCGCGAAACGGGTCCGACGGCCGTCGCTGCGCGCTCGGATGCCGCGACGCCGATCGTGGATCCGATACGCGAAGGGCTCCAGGACGGCTGGAAGGTGATCGATGCGGCGAAGCTCGACGGCGACCTCGTCCTCGAAGCCGATGTCGCGATCGTCGGCACCGGCGCGGGTGGCGGCATCGCGGCCGAAATCCTGTCCGACGCAGGGCTTTCGGTGGTGATGATCGAGGAAGGGCCGCTTCGGTCCTCCGGCGATTTCCACATGCTTGAGAACGAGGCCTATCGCGACCTCTACCAGGAGTCCGCGGCGCGCAAGACCGCCGACAAGGCCATCAACATCCTGCAGGGGCGCTGTGTCGGCGGCGGCACGACGGTCAACTGGACGAGCTCGTTCCGCACCCCCGAGCCGACGCTCGCGTACTGGGCATCGGCCTTCGGCATCGAGGGTTACGGGCCCGGCGATCTCGCGCCCTGGTTCGATCGCGTCGAGCAGCGCCTCGGGGTTGCGCCGTGGACGATCCCTCCGAACGCGAACAACGCAACCCTCGCGGAGGGCGCCGAAAAGCTGGGCCTGCACTGGGGAACGATACGCCGCAACGTCAGGGGTTGCTGGAACCTCGGGTACTGCGGCCTCGGCTGCCCGACGAATGCCAAGCAGTCGATGCTGGTGACGACGATTCCCCGAGCGCTGTCCCGCGGCGCGACGCTGCTGACGCGGGCGCGCGCGCTGCGCTTCGTCACCCGCCGCGACCACGTCGACGCACTGGAGTGCCAGGCGATGGACGCGAGCGGCACGGCACCCGCCGGACGCCGGATCACCGTGCATGCACGCGCTTACGTGAGCGCTGCCGGCGCCATCAACACGCCCGCGTTGCTGCTGCGCAGCCGCGCGCCCGACCCCTACGGCGTGCTCGGCCTGCGGACGTTCCTGCACCCGACCGTGGTGTCCGCAGCGCTGATGCCCGAGCGCGTCGACGGTTTCCTCGGCGCACCGCAGTCGGTCTTCTCGGACCAGTTCGTGCAGACCGCCCCACCTGCGGGACCGATGGGCTTCAAGCTCGAGGCGCCGCCGGTGCACCCGGTCCTGGCCGCGATCACCCTGCCTGGCCACGGCGCGCAGCACGCCGCCTGGATGAAGCGCCTGCCTCACATGCAGGTGATCATCGCGCTGTTGCGCGACGGCTTCCATCCCGACGCGATCGGCGGCCGGGTGCGGCTCGCCGGCGACGGAACGCCGATCCTCGATTACGCGCTGACGCCCTACATCTTCGATGGCATCAGGCGCGCCTTCACGGCGATGGCCGCAATCCAGTTCGCCGCCGGTGCGACCTCCGTGATGCCGGTGCACGGCGAAGGTCGCAATTACCGCGGCATCGACGCGGCCAGAGCGGGGATCGGCGGCTTCGACCTGCGCCCGCGCGCGACCCCGATCGTGTCGGCGCACGTCATGGGCGGCGCGGCGCTCGGCCCGGACCCGCGACGCGCCGTCGTCGACCCCGCCGGCCGCCACCATCAACTCGCCAACCTCCACGTCTTCGACGGATCGCTGTTCCCGACCTCGATCGGCGCCAACCCGCAGCTTTCCATCTACGCGATCGCCGCCAGGCTCGCGACGGGACTCGCGCAACGCCTGCGCGGCTAGCCGGTGGCGCCGCGCACGCCACTCCCTTGGGCTCCTCCGCTGCCGCCTCGAAAGGGGCGGTCGGATCCGACGGCGATTAGTGTGAACCCTCTAGCGCACTGGCGTATTTTGTAACCATTGAAAGGCGCGTACCGCGCGATCTTCACCGACGAGGAGAGGGAAATGACAAACACGAACCGATTGACGATGCCGCGCGCGGGCGAGAACGTGCTGTCCGCATCGAGGCGGGTATGGCTGGCAACGCTGGGTGCAGCGTCCGTGACGCGCCAATGGGCCGGGAAGGAAGCAGGTCCGGTTTTCCGCACGCTGGTCGCAGAAGGCGCGAGCGTCGAGTCGAAGCTGATGCGCCGCGTCGGCCGGCGGCTGGAAGCGAATATCAGCCGCGGCAGCGCAATGCTGCGCCATGCCCGCCGCGGAATCGAGAGCTCGGCGCAGCTTGTGGCCAACACCGCCGCATCTCTCGCGCGCAGGACCATGCCGCGGGTCAGGCTGGCAGTCACTGCGGACAGCGTCGCGATCAGCGCGCAGGCTCCCCGGGGCAACGCACCGGTGAAGGCGACGAAGCGCGCGACCCAAGCCCGCAAGACGATGCGCAAGGCGGCGAAGACATCCGGTGCGGCCAAGCGCAGTTCGGCCCGGCGCGTCGCCGCGAAGTAATTCCGCTACCATTGCGGCGGCGGGAAATCCCGGCCGGACCCTCCGGCCGGGATGCATTTCCGCGTGGACGACATCGGGACGACGATGACCACAGGCCGCGGACGCGGTAGCAGCGAAAATGGATCACGCGGACAGGCGCGGGTGGGGCTCGCGCTGGCGGGCGGCGGCCCGCTGGGCGGCATCTACGAGGTCGGCACGCTGCTGGCGCTCGCCGACTCGCTCGAGGGCATCGACTTCAACGCCCTCGATGTCTATGTCGGCGTCTCGTCCGGCAGTTTCGTCGCCGCCGCGCTGGCGAACGGCATTTCCCCCGCGCAGATGTACCGGCTGTTCATCGAAGACGGCCGCGATGCGGCGCTGAAGCCCGAGATCTTCCTGAAACCCGCATTGCGCGAATTCGGCCGTCGCCTGACCGGATTGCCGAGGCTGGGGCTGCGCGCAGGCATCCAGTACCTGCGCGACCCGCTGCATCGCGGTGTCATGGAGTCGCTCGCGACCCTCTCCCGCGCGGTGCCGACCGGCCTGTTCGACAACCGTGCGATCGACGACTTCCTGGCGGGGCTGTTCGCCGCGCCGGGGCGCACGAACGACTTTCGCAAGCTCGCGCACCGGCTGTTCCTGGTCGCGACCAACCTCGACACCGGCGGTTCCGTTGCCTTCGGCACCCGCGGTCACGATCACGTTCCGATCTCGCGCGCAATCCAGGCTTCGGCGGCGCTGCCCGCGCTGTTCCCGCCGGTGGAGATCGATGGCTCCCACTACGTCGACGGCGCGCTCAACAAGACGCTGCACGCGTCGCTGGCGCTCGACGAGGGCATCGACCTCCTGCTGTGCGTGAACCCGCTGGTGCCTTTCGATGCGCGATCCGCGCAGAGGAGCAGGCGAGTGTCGGTCGAGAAGCTGCACCGCGGCGGGCTGCCGCTGGTGCTGTCGCAGACGTTCCGGGCCATCATCCATTCACGAATGAAGGTCGGGATGGAGAAATACGCCTCGCGCTATCCCGACGCCGACATCCTGCTGTTCGAGCCGGCGCGCGAGGACGTCGACATGTTCTTCGCCAAGATCTTCAGCTATGCGCAGCGCAGGAAGCTCTGCGCACTGGCGTTCGAATCGACGCGCGACTACCTGCGCGAACACGCACCGCGCCTGGCGCCGCTGCTGGCCCGTCATGGCTTTCGCCTGCGCGCCGAGCGGATCGCGGACCGGGGCCGCGAGGTGACCGATGCGGTCACCGACCCGCGACCGCTGCACGCAGGCGGGTCGCGCCGGCGCGGCCTGCGCGGCATCCGCCGCGACCTCGACCGCGCACTCACCCAGCTCGAGCGCGAGGTCGAGACGCTGCGCGTCGCCGGCGCTGCGTGACGCGCATGCCCGTCGCTTAGGGTCGGCGACAGGCGAGATCGCGGCCTCACCGACGATGGCCCGCAAACCCCCGCGCCGGACCCGCGAGCGCATCCTCGAGACCGGCCTCGAGCTGTTCAACCGCCACGGCGAGCCCCACGTCACGACCGCCGACATCGCCGACGAGATGAACATCAGCCCCGGCAACCTCTATTACCACTTCCGCAACAAGGACGAGATCGTCGGAGAGCTCTACGCGGCGTTCGATGCCTCGGTCGCGCCGCTGCTCGCGACCCCCGCGTCGCGGCCTTCCGGCGTCGAGGATCTGTGGCTGCTGCTGCACCTTCTGTTCGAACGCATGTGGCAGTACCGCTTCGTCTACCGCGACGTCGACGACATCACGTCGCGCAATGCGCGGATCGCCGCGCGCTTTGCCGCAATGACCCGCAGCGTGCGGGCCGTCGTCGCGGCAATGTGCACCGGCATGCGCGAGACCGGCGCGCTGCGCGCTTCCGACCGCGAGATCGACGCGCTCGCGACCAACGTGGTCGTGATCGCGACCTACTGGATGTCGTTCCAGCGCGTCTCGCAGCCCGCCGGCCGGTCCGTGCGCGGCGCCGACGAGCAGGCGGCGGGCATGCGCTTCGAGCGTGCGGCCTACCAGGTCCTGGCGCTCCTGGCGCCTTTCCTCCGCGACGAGGAGCGCGCGCTGGTCGAGCGGCTTTCCGCCGATTACCTCTAGCGCCCTGCCAACGTTCGAACGGGAGCACGACATGGCGAAGAAGTGGACGAAATTCCCCCACGCCGATCCGGCATACCTGTACGAAGGCGCCGCGCTGAAGAAAGCGTGGCCGCGCCTGCACCAGGGCGATCGCGAGGCCTATCCCAAGGATGCGGCGGTGGCGAACGCATGGCGCCACTTCCACGCCGGCGCGTTTGGCGAGGCGGTCGAGGCCGGCCGCGCCGTCGGTGGCCCGGGAATCAACGCCGCCGCCAAGGCGCAGTGCATCCACGCGCGTTACCTCGAGCGCGACGAAAAGGCACGGCTCGCGCTGTTCGAGGAAGCCGCAAAGTGGGCCGACGCCCGCCGCCGCGAGGCGCCGGACGATGCCAATGCCCATTACCTCTACGCGCAGGCGCTGGGACGCTACGGGCAGGGGATCTCGGTCGCGAAGGCGCTCGCCCAGGGCTTCGGAGGAAAGATCCGCGATGCGCTCGTCCGGACGCTCGAGATCGATCCCAAGCACGCCGAAGCCGCGCTCGCTTTCGGCGCGTACCAGTCCGAGGTCATCGACAAGGTCGGCGCCCTCGTCGCGGGGCTGACCTACGGCGCCCGGAAGGAGTCGGCCATCGAGTACTTCGAGCGCGCGGCGAAGCTCTTCCCCGAGTCGCCCATCGTGCACATCGAGTACGCCAACGGCCTGATCCTGCTGTTCGGCAAGCGCCGCCTCGCGGACGCGACGCGGCTCTACGAACGCGCCGCTGCCGCAACCCCGCGTGACGCGATGGAGCGGCTCGACGTCGAGTTCGCGAAGGGCGAACTCGCGTAGCGGAAGCTGCGGGGCAGCGGCGGCCGCGTAAATCAGGCGGCGCGAACGGCGGCGGCCGCGACCTCGGGATCGAGGTCACCGTCGCGCGGCCACGGGCTCATCAGCGTCGCAAGCAGCAGTTGCTCGAACTGCGCCGGAAAGCGCTCGATCAGCCGCTCGGGGTCGGGGCACAGGCCACGATCGGTGACGACGCCGAACTGGACCCGGTCATCGTACGAGAGGATCGACACGCCCATCCCGATGTCGCCCGACTGCGGCACCCAGAACATCAGGCTGTCGATGCGCGCGCCGGCGATGTAGAGCGGCTGCTGGGGGCCCGGCACGTTGGTCATCACGGCCGTCGCATTGCGCGCGAGGATCGTGAGCAGCGTCTCCTGCAGCAGCTTGGGTCCGCTACCCATCGCGGCCAGCAGTCCCAGCGCGAGGATCGGCTGGTAGCTGCCTTTCAGCGCGTTCATGTTCGCGCGCACGGCGTACAGCCGCTCGACCGGGTTCTCGATGCCGATCGG
>DATGDG010000159.1:0-2817 GCA_035311025.1 Casimicrobiaceae bacterium | reverse complement strand
GGGCGCAACACCCTCGCCGTGCGGGTCGAGAGCGTTGAGTACGGCGGTCGCGATTCGCTGGTTGGCGTCGTGACGGCGACGGGCTCGCCGCTCTACCTGCGGACCGCGGAGCCGATGGCGCGCGGCGATGCGCTCGCCATCCACGTGCCGCCCGAACGGGCGCTCGTCTATCCACCGACGCCGGCATGAGCCGCGGGCCGAAACCGGAACGCCCATGAACGGCATCGCCACTGCCAGCGGCCTCGCGCCCGCCCGCGCACCTTTCGACCGCACGCTGCTGCTCGCCGCCCCGGCGACGCTGTTCATGGCCGCGCTGTTCGTCTACCCGTTCCTGTACGGGCTGTGGCTGTCGTTCGAGCCGGTAAAGGGGGACTGGCTCGCGAACTACCACAAGTTCTTCACGACCGACGACCTGTGGCCGACGATCTGGACGACACTTAAGCTCGCGCTGCCGGCCACGCTCATCAACGTCGGCATCGCGCTGCCGATCGCGTTCCGGATGCGCATCAAGAGCCGCTACCAGCGGCTGATCACGACGGTTCTCGTCGTGCCGATCACGCTGGGCACGGTGCTGATCGCCGACGGCATGCTCACCTACTTCGGGCCCAAGGGCTGGCTCGCGCACCTGTTCGAGCTGCTGCACCTGTACGGAGGACCGATCCGGCTGACGCACAACTACTGGGGGGTGCTGATCTCGCTGGTGATCTCGGGGTTCCCGTTCGCATTCCTGCTGATCCTGTCCTACATCACGGGCATCGATCCGGTGCTGGCGCGCGCCGCATCGACGCTGGGCGCGAGCCCGGCGGCGCAGTTCCGCCACATCTATCTGCCGCTGCTCGCGCCGGGGCTCGCGATGTGCTTCTGTCTCGCCTTCGTGCAGGCGTATTCGGTGTTTCCCTCGGCGGTGCTGCTGGGCGCGCCGGCCGGACCGACGCGCGTCATCTCGCTCGCTGCATACGAGGCGGCGTTCGAGCAGTACGACTATTCGCTGGCTTCGGCGATCGCGATGATCATGGGATTCGTCCAGCTGATCATCGTGGCGATCGTGCTGGGCCTGCGGGGCCTGTTCTACCGCGGGCCGGTCGTGGGGGGCAAGGGATGAACGGCGCGAAATCCTGGCTCGACCGGGCCTGGAACGCCCTGCTGTGGGGGACGATGGTCGTGTTCGTCGTCAATGTCGCGATGCTGATCGCGACCGTCGCCACCAACTCGTTCGCCAGGCGCTGGCTCGGCACCTGGCTGCCGGACGGGTGGACGGTGCAGTGGTACGCCCAGGCGTGGAAGGACTACCAGCTTGCCGACATCCTGTGGGTGACGATGGAGGTCGTGCTGGCAGTCGTCCTCCTTTCGCTGCTGATCGGCGTGCCCGCGGCCTATGCGCTGGCGCGCCGCGAATTCCCCGGCAAGCGCGCGCTGATGCTGCTGTTCCTGCTGCCGCTGATGGTTCCGCCGATGACCTACGGCATACCGCTCGCGACCGTGCTCTATAAGGCCCAGCTCGCCGGCACGATCTGGGGCGTGATCCTTGCCAACCTGATTCCCGCGGCGCCGTTCGTCATCCTAGTCATGACGCCGTTCATCGAGCAGATCGATCCGAATCTCGAGTCCGCGGCGCGCGTCTTCGGCGCGGGCACGGGCCGGATGTTCAGTTCGATCCTCGTCCCGCTGCTGGCACCCGGGATCCTCGCCGCCTCGCTGCTGGTGCTGGTACGCACGATCGCGCTGTTCGAACTCACGTTCCTGACTGCCGGGCCAGATTCGCAGACGCTGGTCGTCGCGCTCTACTACGCCGTGTTCGCGGCAGGCGTGCGCGCGCCGCAGTCCATCGATGCGATGGCGATGATCTACATGGTGGTGACGCTGGTCTGGCTCCTGATCGCGTTGCGCTTCGTCAATCCGACGCAACTCGTGAGCCGCGTCAGGGAACACCCGAGGGCCGCTGCGTGAGCGGCGAGGAAGCCGCTGCGTGAGCGCACGCCATCGGCACGCATCAACGACCCAACGGTTCCAGGTGTGAACGCACCCCGCCTTTCGCTCGCCAACCTCGACTGTCTTCCGGACGAGATCGCACGCCCGGCCTATGCGCCGGACGCCCTTCGCATCGGCATCGTCCATCTGGGCATTGGCGCGTTCCATCGCGCGCACCAGGCCATCTACACCGACGACGCAGTGGCCGGTGCGGGCGGGGCATGGGGAATCTGCGGGGTCAGCCTGCGCTCGGCCGATGTCCGCGACCGGATGGCGCCGCAGGACGGCCTCTACACGTCGATCGAGAAGAGCCCGGCGGGTGTCGCGCGGCGCATCGTCGGCAGCGTGCGCGAGGTGCTGTTCCTCGGCGATCAGCGCGACGACGTCCATCGCCGCCTGGCGGCGCGCGAGACGCGGATCGTCACGCTCACCGTGACCGAAAAAGGTTATTGCCACGAACCGGCGACCGGAAAGCTCGATTTCACGCATCCGGACATCGTGCACGACCTGGGCGAGCCGGACGCGCCGCGCAGCGTCGTGGGCCTGTTGGTCCTGGCGCTGGCGCAGCGCCGCGCCCTGCACGGCGAACCGTTGACCGTCGTCTGCTGCGACAACCTCCCGCACAACGGCGCCCTGCTGCGCGGACTGGTCGACGCGTACGCTCGCGCACGCGACGCCGCGCTTGCCGACTGGATCGCGCGCGCGATCGCTTTCCCGTCGACGATGGTCGATCGCATCGTCCCGGCGACGACGGCCGACGACATCGCGCAGAACGATGCAGCGATCGGCTGCCGGGACCTGGCGCCGGTCGTCCACGAGCCCTTCGTGCAATGGGTGATCGAGGACAGC
>DATGDG010000158.1:0-1607 GCA_035311025.1 Casimicrobiaceae bacterium | reverse complement strand
CCGCCGGTCAGGTGCGCGGCGAGGAGGACGACCAGCCCCCACTCGCCGAACCTGACCCATGGATTTTCCGTCCAGCGCAGGAAGCCTTCGAGCGCGGCCTCGCCCTCCAGTGCCTTGCCCAGCGCCCAGAAGTGAACCGGCAGGAACAGCGCGAGCGCCACGCCCGAGACACGGTGAACCGCGAACGCCCACCATCCGGCGGGATGATCGCCGCGCGACCGCATCCGCCGGCCGGCACCCGTCGGGCTTGCCGGTCTCATGCGGCAAGCCCCCAGATCGCGCGCAGCCCCAATGCCAGCAGCGCAATGGCGACGAGCGCGGTGGCCAGATCCGCACGGCGTCCGCGAAATCCCGCCCACTCGGCCGCGATCGCCCGCAGACCGATCGGCGCGTGCACGGCTGCGGCGATCACGAATACGACGTAGAACGCCGGCCAGGCGACCGACGCATGGATGCGTTCGATGATCGCGGCAGCCGTCAGGCCGTTGCGGACCGCATAGAAGATCGTCGCGAGGTGGACGACGACGCAGGCCGCGAGAACGAAGGCGCTCGCGCGCTGCGCGATCCACAGCGCGGCATCGGTCCTCGCGCGTGCGTGATCGTTGCCCGGAACCCGTTCCCCGGCAGCGCCCGCCATCCCGCGACCCGCGTTCACAGTTCGCCTTTCAGCAGTGCGCGCGACACCGCACGCTTCAACCCGGCGATCGACGCGGTCGGCGCCAGGCCCTTGGGGCAGCGCTCGGTGCAATTCGCCAGCGAATGGCAGGCGTGGCAGCCGGCATCCCCCGCCACTGCCGCGAGGCGCTCGCGGTTGCCGCCGTCGCGCGCATCGTTGACCAGCGTCCAGGCGCGATTGAGGGCGGCGGGGCCGAGATAGTCGGGCCGCCACGCGACGATGTCGCAGGACGCGTAGCAGACTCCGCAGCCGATGCACTCGACTGCAGCGTCGGCGGCGCGTCGCTCGCGGCTTGCCGGCAGCACGCGCGCCATCGGATCCTTGCGGGTCGCCGTCGGCACCAGGCGGCCCCGTGCGGCAGCCCACTTGTCGAAGAATTCGCGCATGTCGCAGACCAGGTCGCGGATCACCGGCAGGTTCGACAGCGGCCGGAGTTCGAGGCGGTGACCCGAGGCGACGCGATCGACGTGCGTCCGGCAGGTCCAGCGCGCGACGCCGTTGACGGTCATCGCGCAGGATCCGCACATGCCGACGCGGCACGAATAGCGATACGCCAGCGTCGGATCGACATTGCGCTGGATCCAGGTGACGACGTCGAGCACCGTCTGGCTCGCCTGCCGCGGCACGCGGAAACGGGCGATTTGCCCGGTCGCGCCGCCGCGCCAGACGTCGACGTCGATCCACGAAGCGGCGAGCGGCACCGTTTCCGGCCGCCGCTCACGAGAAGGGTCCCCCGCCTGTGCCGTTCCGGCCGTCATCCTGAACCTGGGTTCAAGATCGGTCGCCTGCCGGGACCATCAGGCGCTTCCGCGTGGGAGCGCACACCGGTCCGCATGGGGCAATGGCAACCTCGCTACGAGAGCATTGGTCCAAAGAACGTATGGCCGACTCGAACACCGCAGGGGATTGAAACCGGACCGCCCGAAAGGCG
>DATGDG010000157.1:0-10940 GCA_035311025.1 Casimicrobiaceae bacterium | reverse complement strand
GCAAGTACCTGGACCACGTGCCCAAGCTGTTCGACGCGATCCGTGCGCGCTTCGGCTTCGAGCATCACCTGCTGCACGATGTTCACCACCGGCTGACGCCGATCGAGGCGGGACGCCTCGGGCGCGCACTCGAGCCCTACCGGTTGTTCTGGATGGAGGACCCGACGCCTGCGGAGAACCAGGAATCGTTCAGGCTGATCCGCCAGCACACGGTGACTCCGATCGCGGTCGGAGAGGTGTTCAACACGATCTTCGATTGCCAGACGCTGATCGCCGAGCAGTTGATCGACTACATCCGCACGACAGTCGTCCATGCCGGCGGCATCACCCACCTGCGCCGCATCGCGCAACTCGCCGAGCTCCATCAGGTGCGCACCGGCTCGCACGGCGCGACCGACCTGTCGCCGGTGTGCATGGGCGCCGCGCTGCACTTCGACACCTGGGTCCACAACTTCGGCATCCAGGAGTACATGCGCCACACCCCGGAGACCGACGCGGTGTTCCCGCATGCGTACCATTTCCGAGGCGGCTACCTGTACCCTGGCGACGCGCCGGGACATGGCGTCGACATCGACGAGGCGCTGGCCGCCCGCTATCCGTACAAGCCCTGCGCGCTGCCGGTGAACCGGCTCGAGGACGGCACGATGTGGGACTGGTGAGGACTCAGCGGCCGCCGCGATCGCGCGAGGACATCGCCCACAGCAGGGCGAGGCACCCGGCGACCATCGAAGCGGTTCCGGCGAGCAGCAGCGTGCCCGCCTGGTAGCTTCCGAGGGTGTAGTGGCCGGTGATCCGCGCGGCCGAAGCCAGTACGCAGATCGCGACCCCGATCGCACCGACTGCCCGCCCGAACAAGACCAGAGCACCATTCATCATCGGTCTCCTTGCCGCGATCCGCGGCGAACCCGCTGGCCGTTCAGTCGGCCCTGTAATGACCCGAGCGCCCGCCGCTCTTCTCGAGCAGGCGCAGGCCTTCGATGCGCATGCCGCGATCCGCGGCCTTGCACATGTCGTAAATCGTCAGGAGCCCGGCGGCGACGCCGGTCAACGCCTCCATCTCGACGCCGGTGCGATCGCGCGTCTCGACGGTGACCTCGATCGCGACGGCAGCTGCATCGTCGACGTAGGAAAAAGCGACGGCAACCCGCGTCAGCATCAGCGGATGCGCGAGCGGAATCAGGTCGGCGGTGCGCTTGGCAGCCTGGATCGCGGCAATGCGCGCGATGCCCAGCACGTCGCCTTTCTTCGCCGTTCCCGCGCGGATCAGCGCGAGGGTCTCCGGGCTCATCGTGATGCGACCGCCGGCGCGAGCGACACGCTTGGTGACTTCCTTGGCGCCGACATCGACCATGTGCGCCTGCCCGCCCGCGTCGAAGTGGGTAAAATGCGCAGTGTCGGCCCCGGCGTCGGCCGATTTCCGGCGCGCCGACGGGGACTTGCCTGGAGAACCTCCGGGCGCGCGCGCGCCCGACGCCTCGGCCCCCTCGCGCTCGGGGCTGCGTCCGGGGACGGATCGCGGTTTGGATGGGCGCGGCATGAATCCTTCGACGGCAATCGGCTGTCGCGGTGAACTCCCTCGCGAGGGCGGCATCTTAGCATCAACGAAATCCCTTTCCCGGCCCGTGCCCGTACGCGCCTTCAGCCATCGCCGTGCCCGCGGGTGGCTCGCGGCCTGCACGGTCGTGGCGCTCGCCTGCGCTCCGCTGTCGCCGCTCCCGTACCTGCGGGCGCCGGTTCCTGCCGCGCGCGCGCAGACGCTTCCCGACCTGGGCGACGTGGCGCAGGCGAGCCTCTCGCCGGCGCAGGAGCTCCAGATCGGCCAAGCCGTCGTCCACCAGCTGCGGTCCAGCGGCGAGTATCTGAACGACCCCGAGGTCAACGATTACCTGAACGAAATCGGTCACCGGCTGATTGCCGCATCGACCGACGTCAAGATCGATTTCCACTTCTTCGCGGTCAACGACCCGGCGATCAACGCGTTCGCCCTGCCCGGCGGCTACGTCGGCGTCAACACCGGACTGATCCTCCTCACCCAGTCCGAGTCCGAGCTCGCAGCCGTGCTCGCGCACGAAATCACGCACGTGACGCAGCACCACATCGCGCGCTCGATCGCCGCGCAGAAGGACTCGACGCTGATGTCGCTGGCCGGACTCGCGGTCGCCATCCTCGCAGCCCACGGCGGCGGCGCATCGAGCGGCAACGCCGCGTCCGCGGCGATCGCCGCAACCCAGGCGCTCAATCTGCAGCACGCGATCAATTTCACCCGCGAGCAGGAGCGTGAGGCCGATCGGATCGGTTTCCAGCGCCTCGAGGCCGCCGGCTTCGACGTCAACGCGATGGCGACCTTCATGGAGCGCCTGCAGCGCGCGACGAGGTTCAGCGGCGGAGCCAACGTCCCCGCCTACCTGCAGGATCACCCGGTCACCTACGAGCGCATCGCCGAGGCGCAGGCGCGTGCGGCCAGCGTCCCCTACCATCAGGTCGTCGACTCGCTCGACTACGACCTCGTTCGTGCGCTACTGCGAAGCTACCAGGGCGAACCCCAGCAGGCCGTCCGGTATTTCGACGACGCGCTGCGCGAGCACAAGTACAACAACGCGGTCGCGACGCAATACGGGCTGGTCGCCGCGCTGCTGCGCACCAAGGATCAGGCCCGGATGAAGACCGAGTTGGCCAAGCTCGAGAAGATCGCGCCTCCGGACCCGATGATCGAGGCGATCGGCGGCCACGTGATGCTCGAGACCGGGCAGCTCGATGCCGCGATACGACGCTTCAAGGCGGGCGTCGAAAGCTATCCGAACAAGATGCAGATGATCTACGACTACCCCGATGCGCTGCTCAAGGCCGGACGCAGCGCCGAGGCCGCCAAATTCGTCGAGCAGGAGCTCGACCGCTTCCCCCGTGACGGACCGCTGCAGCTGATTGCCGCGCGCGCCTACGCGGCGGAGAACAAGCAGATGCTCTCGCACCGGCACCAGGCCGAGTACTACGCGTGGCAGGGCAATCTCCCGGCCGCGATCGAGCAGCTCGAGATCGCATCCAAGGCGGGCGACGGCAATTTCTACGAAGCTTCCGTCGTCGACTCCCGGCTGCGCGCTCTCCGCAAGGAAGCCGCCGAAGCGAAGAAGGCGGGATTCGGCCGCGCAGGCTGATCCGCAGCCCGCTACCCGCTCCCGGCCGCACGCCATCGCCCTGCCCGGCTACTGCCGGTTTTGGCAGGTTGGTCGCTCCCGATCGTCGCGTAGATTGGCGGTACGCGCCGCCGTCTTCCCGCGACGCCCCGCTGCCAGGGAGGAATCGATGAAGATACTCGTTGTCGACGACCACCCGCTCATCCAGCAGGCGCTGGCGCAGTCGCTTCCCCAGATCCACGGCGCGGTCGAAGTGCTGGCCGCGATCGACCGCCCCGCGACGCTGGCCGCGCTGGCCCGCCATCCCGACTGCGCGCTCGTGTTGCTCGACCTTGCGTTGCCCGGCGCCCATGGACTCGACCTGCTGGCCGAACTGACGCGTGACTTTCCGCGAGTTCCCGTCGTGGTCCTGTCGGCGACCCACGACCGGGCGACGGTCGGCGCGGCGCTCGCCGCAGGCGCTCGCGGCTACATCGCCAAGACCTCGAGCCCGGCGGAGCTGCTCGATGCGATCCGCACCGTGCTCGATGGCGGCCGCAGCGTCACCTCGGATCTCGCGCCTGCGCGCCCCGAGATCCCGGGCCTCCCGGGCGACCTCTTCGGGCTCACCCAGCGGCAGGCGGACGTGCTGCGCCTCCTGATCCAGGGCAAGCCCAACAAGCTGATATGCCGCGACCTGCATCTGTCCGAAGGCACGGTCAAGGTCCACGTGAGCGCGATCCTCAAGGCGCTGAACGTCCGCTCGCGCGCGCAGGCGATCGCCGAACTCAGCCGGCGCGGCGTGCACGTCGACGCCGTCGCGCCGCGCGCCGACGTGCATTGACCGGCTGCGCGCAGGCGCCCGGGTCCGGATGTACCCGCCCTGCACGATCAGCCCGGCGCTCGTCGCGCGGGCGCGCGCCGATCAGGTGGCGACGCTGTACGCGCACGTCCACCTGACCTCGCTGTCGATGGGCCTGGGCGCACTGATCCTGTGCGCCGCAATGTGGGGACAGGTTTCGCCCGCCACGATGATCGCCTGGTGCGGCTTGATTGCCGCGAACCAATCCTGGCGCACCGCGCTCGCGCGCGCTTTCGTGCGCGAGCGGCCCGGCGCCGACGCAGCCCCGCGCTGGGGCGCCTACTGGGCTGCGGGGTCGACGATCGCCGGGGCGTTGTGGGGCATCGCAGCCACTGCGATGTTCCCCCCGTCGCCGGCGCTGCAGGCGCTGCTGATCGTGTGCCTGTTCGGCGTGGCGCTCGGCGGCCTCTATCTCACTGCCGTCTACAAGCCTTCGTTCTACGGCTTCGTCGTTCCCGCGCTGCTGCCGCTGATCGTGCGCGTTGCCCTGGTCGGGGATCCCGTGCACCTGTTCCTGGCCGGTGTCATGACCGTGGTCGCCGGCTTCGTGCTGGGCTTCGGCCACCGCCTGAACGACGTCCTCACGCGCTCGCTGGTCATCCGCTACGAGAACATCGACCTGATCGGCGAACTCAAGGAGCGCACCCGCAGCGCACTCGAGGCCCGCTCGGCCGCCGAGGCCGCCAACCGCGCCAAGAGCCAGCTGCTCGCCGCTGCGAGTCACGACCTGCGCCAGCCGCTCCACGCGCTCGGCCTCTACGTCGCCGCCCTGTCGGCGCGCGCCCGCAACGCCGAGTGGCGGCCCCTGATCGTCAACGTCGAGACGGCCGCCAATGCGCTCGAGCGCCAGTTCGCGCAGCTGATCGACCTGTCGCGGCTCGACGCGGGTGTGCTTACGCCCGAGCGCGGCAGCGTGACGCTCGCCGCGCTGTTCGAGCGCATCGCGACCGAATTCGCGCCCGAGGCGGCCACCCGTGGACTGACGTTCCGCGTCGTGCCGACTTCGCTGTGCGTCGACAGCGACGCCGGCCTGCTCGAGAGAATCGTGGGAAACCTCGTCTCCAATGCAATCCGCTACACCCCCGAAGGCGGCGTGCTGATCGGTGCGCGCCGGCGCGGGGAGCACGTGGCGATCGAGGTCCTCGACACCGGTATCGGAATCGCACCCGGGCACCGCGAGAGGATCTTCGAGGAGTTCTACCAGATCGGCGACTGCGCGACCGCGCCATCGTCTGTCCGGGGCATGGGCCTCGGCCTCGCCATCGTGCGGCGCTTCGCCGGTCTGCTGGAACATGCGATCGAGCTGCAATCCGTTCCCGGGCAGGGCTCGCGATTCCGCGTACTCGCGCCACGGACGCGGGGCCCGCGGCGCATGCAGCGCGCTTCGCGCCAGGCGGACCCGCCCGCAGCACTCGCGCGCAGCGAACTTGCCGAGCACGTCGTGGCCGTCGTCGACGACGACCCTGCCGCCGTCGATGCGATGACGACGCTGTTCGAAACCTGGGGCGCGACCGTCGTCGGCGCGCAGAACCTCGACGCGCTGATGGCGCGCATCGGCCGCATTGCGCGCTACCCGGATCTCGTCGTCGCGGACCTGCGCCTGGCCGATGGCGATTCCGGGATCCGCGCGGTGCGCAGGCTCCGGGACGAACTTGGCTATCCGGTTCCCGCGATCATCGTCTCGGGAGACACCGGAACGCGTGCCGACCGCGAGGCGCGCGCGGCGGGACTGCTGCTGCTCGGCAAGCCGGTGGTGGCCTCGACGCTGGAGGCGGCCGCGGTGTCCACGCTGCGCGGTCGCGCGACTCCGGCGATCGCGCGCCGCTGACCCCGGACACGCCGGAACGCGGCGAGAACTCAGCCACCTCCCCCATGTCGCTGCAGCCTCTTCGCGCGCCACTGGTCGATGCGCGCGAGGCGCTGCTCGAGCGCTGCCTTCACGACGGCCTTCTGGTCGGGGGAGAACGTGCCGTAGAGATTGAGCCACGCGTCGCGCACCTGATGCCGCAACGCCGTGTTCTGTGCCTGTGCGCTGTCGGCGGCGGCCGCCACGGCGGCGAGATCGGGCTCCGGCTTGGCGAGCTCCGCGTTCAGCGTGCCGCGGACGCCCTGCATGTTCGCGCGGACGGTTTCGCGCGCCGACTTGCCGGCCGCGACGGCGTTGTCCCAAAGCGCCTGCTGCGACGTGTTCAGGTTGAGCTGGCTCTTGAGCGCGGCGATCGCCGACACGAAATCCCCGCCGCCGCCACGGGGTCCGAAGTGGGCCGACTGCGCCCATGCGATGCCGCCAAGCCCGATGACCGCGAAGACCGCGGCCGCGGCGAGACGTGTCTTGAATCGATGGTTCATGGTCGAGGTTCCCTCAGGATGATGGATCGGTTCCCCGCGCCCCCGGTGCTCGCGGGAGCTGCGGACACTGCGGTTGGGCCCGCATTGTCATGCGGCGTTCGGTCCCGTGCGCAGCCGATTGCAACCGGGCGTTGCGCCCGCTGGCCGGGGATACAATCGGTTACACCCTTCCTGCAGACGTGGCTGCCGCGAACCGCTCTAATCCGACGACATGGCCGGCAAATCCGCTCCCGCGAAGATCCTCGTCGTCGACGACGACGTGAGGTTGCGCGACCTCCTCACCCGCTACCTGTCCGAGCAGGGCTTCCAGGTCGCAGCACTCCCGGATGCGACCCAGCTCGACAGGAAGCTGCAGCGTGACCCACCGCACCTGGTCGTGCTCGACCTGATGCTACCCGGCGAGGACGGGCTTTCCGTCTGCCGGCGCTTGCGCGGTGCCGGCGAATCGGTCCCGATCATCATGCTGACCGCCAAGGGCGACGACGTCGACCGCATCGTCGGCCTCGAAATGGGCGCCGACGACTACCTGCCCAAGCCATTCAATCCCCGCGAGCTCGTCGCGCGCATCCACGCGGTGCTGCGTCGCCATGGCGAGCATCTCGTTCCGGGTGCCCCCAGTGGCGAAGGCCGCGTGCCTTTCGGACCGCACATCCTCGACCTCTCGGCGCGCACGCTGGAACGCGACGGCCAAGTCCAGCCCCTCACCACAGGCGAGTTCTCGCTGATCAAGGTGTTCGTCCAGCATCCCGGACAGCCGCTGGCGCGCGAGAAGCTGATGCTGCTGGCGCGTGGCCGCGACCACGAGGTGTTCGATCGCGCGATCGACGTCCAGGTATCGCGCCTGCGCAAGCTCGTGGAGGCCGACCCTGCGGCACCCCGCTACATCCAGACCGTGTGGGGATTCGGCTACGTCTACGTGCCCGAAGGCCGGGTGCGGGGCGATGCGGGCGATGTGACACCATCGGCAGTCCGGGACAAGTCCGCGTGACGCTCCTGCCGCGCTCGCTGTTTGGGCGCCTGATGATGCTGCTGGTCGCCGTCGTCGCGCTGGTGGTCGCGACGACGGTCCTGCTGTTCAACCACGATCGCGCGGCGCTGATCGCGCGCCAGTTCAACGACACCAAGCTCGTGCAGATGAAGGCGCTGCGCGCGTCGCTGGAAGGCGTCGACGGTCCATTTCGCCGTGACACGCTCGCCCGCCTCGGCCGCGAATACGGCGTGCGGATCATCGCCGAGCGCGACCGCCCGACCATCGGCGTCGCGCCGGCGGGACCGACCTTGCGCGGCCTCGAGGAGCGCCTGCGCGAGGGCCTGGGCGAAGGCACCGAGGTGCGCCTCGCGCCGCGGCTGCACGAGATCTTCGTGCGCCTTCAGGCGGGGGGCGATGGCTACTGGATCGGCTTCCCGCTGCCGCCTCCGCGGCAGGAAGACGTCCCGACGCGCGCGCTGGCCTGGGCGCTGACGATCGCGGTGCTGCTGCTCGCGGCGGCGTTCGTCTTCGCGCGCTACCTCGCCCGTCCGCTGCGGGAACTGAAGTTCGCGGTCGAGCGCGTCGGCCGCGGCGAGACGCCGCCGGCGCTGCCCGAAACCGGGGCGTCCGAGATCGCCGCCGTCAATCGCGGATTCAACGCGATGATCGCGAGCCTGCGCCAGAGCGAGCGCGATCGCGCGCTGCTGCTCGCCGGTGTCTCGCACGACGTGCGCACGCCGCTCGCCCGGTTGCGACTCGGCATCGAGCTGCGCGCCGACGACGACCGGACGCGCGAAGGGATGGTCGCCGACATCGAGGAGATGGACCACATCGTCAACCAGTTCCTCGATTTCGCCCGCGACGAGACGGCGACTTCCGGCGAACCGACCGATGTCGCGGCGACGCTGGCCGCCTGCGTCGAACGCTATCGACACGCCGGACGCGACGTGACGCTGCTGCCCGCGACACCGGCGCTTTCGCGGATCAAGCCGACCTCGCTGTCGAGACTGGTCAACAACCTGATCGACAACGCGCTTGCCTACGGCGCGCCCCCGGTCGAGGTCTCGGCGACCTCGCATGGCGGCACCGTCGTCGTCGACGTCGCCGACCGCGGACCAGGCATCGCCGCCGTCGACGTCGAGCGCCTGAAGCAGCCCTTCACCCGCGCGAGCGAGGCGCGCACGCGCGAGGATGGTGTTGCCGGTGCGGGACTCGGCCTCGCGATCGTCGACCGGATCGCGCGCCTGCACGGCGGCAGCTTCGACCTGCTGGCGCGGCCGGGCGGCGGCACGATCGCGCGCGCGACGCTGAAGGCGGCGCAATCCGCCTGAGCGGCGCGCCGCCACCGCCCGTCACGGGCCGCTGCCGTCCTCCATCGCGAACAGGAGCACGCTCGCCATCGCGGCGATGCCCTCTTCGCGCCCGGCGAAACCGAGCCACTCGGTCGTCGTCGCCTTCACCGAAACGGACGTGACCTCGCAGCCGAGGTCGGAGGCGATGTTGGCACGCATCGCCGCAACGTGACGCGCGAGTCTCGGCGCCTGCGCGATCACCGTCGTGTCGACGTTGCCCACCCGGTAGCGATGCTGCGCTGCGAGCCCCACGATCTCGCGCAGCAGGCGGCGGCTGTCCGCCCCTTTCCACCGGGGATCGGTATCGGGAAAATGCGTGCCGATGTCGCCCAGCGCCAGGGCACCCAGCACGGCGTCGGCGATCGCATGCAGCAGCACGTCCGCATCCGAATGCCCGAGGAGCCCGCGGTCGTGGGGAATGGTCACGCCCCCGATCACCAGGGCCCGCCCGGCGGCGAATGCGTGCACGTCGAATCCGGTGCCAATGCGCATGGAGTTCATGGTTCACCTTGCATTTCGAGGATCTTGGCGGCGAGCGCCAGGTCGTCCGGCCAGGTCACCTTGAGGTTCAGCGGACTTCCCGGCACGAGTCTCGGCATCGGGCAGGCGCCCGTCGCCGCCAGCGCCTCGACGGCCTGCGCCTCGTCGGTCGCTTCGCCTTCCCGGTCCCGCGCCAGCGCATCGACGAGGATCCGGTAGCGGAACATCTGCGGCGTCTGCGCCAGCCACAGCGACCGCCGATCCTCGGTGCGCAGCACCCGCGGCGTCTCGGCCGACGCGTCGGCGCGCTTCAACGTGTCGGCGAGCGGAAGTGCGAGCAGGCCGCCGACCCGATCGTTCCCGATCGCGTCGACGAGACGCCGCAGCGCGTCGCGCGGCACGCAGGGTCGCGCCGCGTCGTGGACCAGGATCCAGTCGTCGTCGCGGCAGCGTCCGGCCAGCGCCGCCAGCGCGTTGCGTACGGTCGCCGCGCGCGTCTCGCCGCCGCAGCGCAGTGCCTCGACCCCGGGTTGCGCCGGCACCACGCGCTCGAACTGCGTATCGTCGGGCGCGAGCGCGACGACGATCGCCGAGGCGCCCAGCGTCGCCAGGCGCTCGAGCGTGCGCTGGATCATCGGTGCTCCGGCCAGTGCCGCGTACTGTTTCGGCCGCGACCCGCCGAAGCGCGACGCGGTGCCGGCCGCGGGGACGACGATCCACATCCCCGGCATCAATCCGCCCGCGTGCCCAGGTACTTGGCCAGGAAGTTCTCCATCGCCTCGTAGAACTCGAACTGGTTCTCCTCGTTGCGGAAGCCGTGGCCCTCGTTGTCCTTGACGAGGTACGGCACGTCGATGCCGCGTGCCTTCAGCGCCGCGACCATCTGGTCCGACTCGTCCTTGTTGACCCTGGGGTCGCGCGCCCCCTGCGCGATCAGCAGCGGGGACTTGATCTTCTGCGCGTTGAGCGCCGGCGAGCCTGCGGTCAGCAGCGCCTTGTCCCTGTCCGGGTCGCCGACCATCTCGTGGAGCATCGCCAGATACGGCTTCCAGTACGACGGGATCGTGTTCATGAACGTGAACAGGTTCGACACGCCGACGTAGTCGACGCCGCAGGCGTAGAGGTCGGGGGTCTGCGTCAATCCGGCGAGCGTCGCGTAGCCGCCGTAGCTTCCGCCGTAGATGCAGATGCGCTTCGGGTCGGCGACGCCCTCCTTCACCAGCCACTGGACGCCGTCGGTGATGTCGTCCTGCATCCTGAAACCCCACTGCTTGAACGAGGCTTCCCAGAACTTCCTGCCGTAGCCGGTCGACCCGCGGTAGTTCATCTGCAGCACCGCGTACCCGCGGCTCGCGAGGAACTGCACTTCGGGGTTGAAGCCCCAGCCGTCACGGGCCCACGGTCCGCCATGAGGAATGACGACGACCGGCAGCTTCGTCGGTGCGACGCCGCTGGGCAGCGTCAGGTAGCCGTGGACCGTCAGGCCGTCGCGCGTCGTGTAGCGGATGGGTTTCATCGCCGCCATCTTCGCTTCCGGAAGCCACGGCGTGACGTCCCCCAGGCTCGTCAGGGAGTCGGTCTTGCGGTCGTAGACGTAGCGCGACCCCTGCGTGCGATCGCTGACGGCCGCGACGATCATCCTCGACTCGTCGTCGGTCGTCGACTGGACGATGATCTCGTAGCCCGGAAGCTTCTTCTCCAGCCGCCATATTCCCGAACGATCTGCCGGCTCAAGGTTTCCAGAAGCGTCCGGCCGTCCGTGGAACCGGCGGTTGCGCCGATGAAGCGGGTGAGGACGAACGCCTCGCGCTGGGCCA